>DASXGY010000341.1:0-3313 GCA_036488835.1 Acidobacteriaceae bacterium | reverse complement strand
TCGTCCGGACGAGGTGGCCACGATCAAGAGCTGGATCGATCAGGGCGCGGAGTGGCCGGATGCGCTTTCGAATGAAGTGGACCTGCCGCCACCGAGCGCTGAGGCTGTGGCGATGGTGGGGGAACTGCGGGATGGCAATCTGACGGCTTTCATGAAGGCGGCCTCGGCCAAGCCGGCGCTGCTGAACGCGCGGGGGCCGGAGGGATCGACTCCGTTTATGTATGCGGTTTTGTACGCCAACGCGACGACGCTGGCGCAGCTGCTGAAGATGGGCGCTAACGTGAATGCGCACAATGATGCGAACGCGACGGCTCTGATGTGGGCGGCGAAGGATCTCGAGAAGACTCGGCTGCTGGTGGAGCATGGGGCGAACGTCAATGTGAAGTCGGACGATCTTCGGACGTCGCTGATGATTGCCGCGCGGAGGCCGGGTGGGGCTGCGATTGTGAAGTTTCTGCTGGAGCATGGAGCCAATCCGAATCCGAACCCGCGGGCGGATACAGCTTCGTCTCCGCTGCTGGAGGCGGCGACCGCCGGCGATGCGGCGAGCTTCGAACTGCTGTTGCAGCATGGAGCAACGATTAAGACCGATGGGGAGTACGTTCTGGCGATGGCGGTCATGACCAATTGCGGCAGGTGCGTGGACCTGGCGGTTGCGAAGATCACCGACAAGTATGTGTACACGGCCGCTTTACAGGATTCGGCTTTCATCGGCGACACGCGATCGATGCAGATCATGCTCGACCATGGCGCGGATGTGAAGGCGTTCGATGTGACGGGGCGGACTGCGCTGATGTATGCGGCGTCCTCGGATGCACTGCCGCTGGATGCGGTGAAGCTGCTGGTGGCTCACGGGGCAGATGTGAACGCAAAGAGCCGGCACACGAAGTCGGGCGATGAAGGCCTGACGGTGCTGGATATGGCCGAGCGGCATGGGAAGACGCCGGTGCTCGAGTTTCTGGTGGCGTCGGGCGCGAAAAACAGTGCGGTGAAGCCGGTTGCTTTGAATCCGCGATTCAAGAATGAGATTCGCGGTGCGGTGCAGGACAGCCTTCCGCTGCTGCAACGCGCGGATGCGAATTTTGTGACCAGTTCGGGTTGCGTGTCGTGCCACAACAACAGCCTGACGGCGATGACGGTAGGCCTGACGCGAACGCGAGGGCTCCGCATCGACGAGAAGATAGCCTCTACGCAGCTGCAGGCGAACGCCGGTATGCTCGAAAAGATTCGCGACATGCTGCATCAGGGATTCCTGCTCCCAGTTCTGGATAACTTCAGCGAGAACGTTGTGGCGTACATTTTGCTGGGTCTCCACGCCGAGGGATACAAGGCCGATCTGAATACCGATGCGGCGGCGATGCATATTCTGTGGCGGCAGCAGCCGAATGGCGAGTGGTTCCAGCCGATGGCCGATACGCGGCAGCCGCTTTGCCTGAACCATATCGGGCAGACGGCGCTTTCGATGCGGGCGCTGCAGCTCTATTCGCCGAAGACGGATGAGGCCGCATATCGCCGCGCGATTCAGCTGGGTGCTTTGTGGCTTGCCAATGCGAAGTCGTATAACAACGACGATCGCAGCTGGCGTGTGGCGGGGCTGGCGTGGGCCGGGACAAACAAGGCGGCGACGGCGAAGGCTGTGCGGGAGTTGCTGGCGGCGCAGAAGCAGGATGGGGGCTGGTCCGATCTGCCCACGATGGACAGCACCGCGTACGCCACGGGAAAGAGTCTGGTTGCGCTGCACACGGCGGGTCTCGCGGTATCCGATCCGGCCTACAAGCGCGGGATCAAGTGGCTGCTAAGCCACCAGCAGCAAGACGGCTCGTGGTGGGTGCAGACGCGTGCGCTGGCGTTTCAGCCTTCGTTCGACGCGGGCTTTCCGCATGAGCATGACCAGTGGATCTCGAGCGCAGCCACGAACTGGGCGGCGATGGCGCTTACGCTTGCGTTGCCGGAATCCACTAACGTCATGGCGTCGCGTCTCCAGTAGGTCGTCTGCGCTGCGAAGACGCGACTTTTCAGCCACATGGAAACACTTCTTTTCAGGGCACATGGAAGTAACTCTTTTTAAGATAGAAGAAAACTGTTAGGGATTAGACCGAGTCCATGCCTTGCAGGCTGGCATCCAATGTAGTATGAACAGCTCGACTCGAAACCGTGTACGCAGTTTGAAGATGAGGCAGCCACGGAGGATTGACAGGCATAACGCTTGACCAATCCGTGGTATTTCAATTCGCCCTCAGCGGTGGTTATCTACTTACCAGCGCCACGGAAGTAGCTTCAAAACACGATGATCGCTCTGACGGAAGGGAAGCCTTTCGACGGTTCAGGTGATTTTTTTTGCGCATGGAGCGAACCATCTTGAGAGATCCAGGCATACGACAAGGCACTAGCGGATGCCGTTGCAGAGATGGCAGAGTGGAAAGACAGACTCACCGGGCGCGACTCGAAGTAGCCAAGCTGGGCAAAAGCTAGGAGGCTGAATGGACGACGCCACGTTTCTCCGACAGTGCGGTATCGAGATTGATGCTCGATGGCTGATGGAGCTTATGAAGCAGGAAACACCCGCGGAGGTTTATAACTACGCGCAGGGTTTGATGAGAATCGCCGATATGTTGGCCCAGGCTCAGATCCCCACGAACAAATTGCTTGGGTGATCCGCGGCTGACTACCGCTTCGCAAAGTTCACGTTGAGGTGTGCGACGGCGGTCGCGCAAAAGCGAAGGGGCGATTTCTCTTTCGAGACCTCGCCCCTCACTTATCCGATGTTTCGAAGATCTGGTTCGGCGCCCAGATCACAGCTACTCGTCAGTTCAGAATCGTCCGGAGCCTTCGAGCGGAGCCCGTGCTTCCCGTACTTTCCCGTCATTCCATTCGCTGTAAGAGCTTTCCTGGTCCATCCTAAGCAGCCAGTCTCCTGAGTGCTTCGCGAGTCTCGTTGCCGATTCTCTGAGGAGTTCCGTTCCTGGTTCCCTTGCGGGTCCCGTTCCCGGTCCTCCCGATGGCCCTTATCTACTCTCTCCTACTGGAAGATTGCTCTTCCGCTGAAATGAAAGATACTCGCGATCTGACTGAAAAGCATCTGGTCTAAACCTATTTTTTTGTGGAAATAGCGCCTATTTTGTGGAAATTGCATCCATCTCACGCTGCTTCAAGGCGTAGCGGCTTTGCCCGAGGGCGGAGGCGGAATTGTTATGTCTACGTTCGTCACCTTGCCTAGCGTAGACAGTGGAGGCTTGATCTCCGCTTCGTTGCCGACCACGACGGTCGCAAGCTTCGAAACATCGATGTACTTGTTGGCCACGCGAGTCACATC
>DASXGY010000268.1:0-6975 GCA_036488835.1 Acidobacteriaceae bacterium | reverse complement strand
TCCGGCAGAGGATACGTGCCTTCGAGTTCGATCGGGTTCTGCGTCGCCAGCACGAAGAACGGCGCCGGCAACCGATAGATGTGCCCGCGCACAGTACAGGAGTGCTCCTGCATCGCTTCGAGCAGCGCAGCCTGCGTCTTCGGCGGTGTGCGGTTGATCTCGTCGGCCAGCAGAATGTTGCCAAAGATTGGTCCTTCAACGAACGTCCATTTGCGATGGCCGGTAGTCAGGTCTTCTTCGATAATGTCGGTGCCAGTGATATCAGACGGCATCAAGTCCGGCGTGAACTGAATGCGCCGGAACTCGAGGTCCAGCGCGTCAGCGATGGTACGCACCATCAAAGTCTTCGCCGTGCCGGGCAAGCCTGTAATCAGACAGTGGCCACCCACAAAAAGCGCAATCAGCACCTGGTCCAGAACCTCGTCCTGGCCCACGATCACCTCGCGCACCTGCTTGACAATGCCCTCGCGTACCACATGAAAGCGCTCGACGCGCTGCTGGAGCTGTGCTGCATCCGGATTCAAATCGGCAAAAGTAGCCATTAGTTTCATCCTCGTCAGTTCATTTTTCAGGTGATTGGTTCAACTCCAGCAACATCTTCTGTGCCGGCCGGTAGCCAGGCGCAACTTCGAGCGCAGCCAGCACACTCTCCTGGGCCTTGTCTTTCTGCCCTGCAGCAAGATAAGCCTGCGCCAGATGAAACTCCGCGCCGGCTTTATCCACCGGACTCGACGCAACAACAGCAACGTACTCGCGGATAGCGCCATCGTATTGCTTCTTCCCGTACAGCAGATCGCCAAGCCGGCGATGCAGCTCCTCATTTTTGACAGGGTAGATGTAATTCAACCGCGCAAGCGTAGCCGCCGCCTCGGCCTGCCGCCCAGCACCCTCCTCCAGCGTCGCCAGCCGCTTCAACACTGCCGGATCTTGCCCCCCCTCATGTTCATACGCGGTCAGCGCCGCAGCCTCAGCCTTAGCATCCCCATTTACTCTGTCCGCCTCAGCCATCAACTCATAGACGTTCGCGTCGCCCACATACTCGGGATACATCGCCAACACCGCCGGCCCTTGTGCCAGCACCTTGTCGTACTGCTTCTGCTGCGACGCTACCACGAGTGCCTTAAGTTTTTCGCGCCACTCATCGAAGTGCGCAGCCTCCCCGCCATATTTCTTATCGATCCACGCGAGATACTGCTTATCGAACTCCTCCAGCGCCAGCCCAAGATCCTGCTGCACCACCTGCGCGGTCGTCTTCGATTGCGCATAGGAATGGACCATCTCCAGTAGCTTCTCTTCGCCCCACTTCGCTTTCACAAAATCGCAGATACTACCCCCCTGAAAGTACGAGACGACCACCTGTGACGGATACTCCGGATAGACGAAGCCGCGATCCAGCGCCGCCAGCGGCAGCAGCTTCTTCTCCCGAATGGCAATCAAAACCTCCGGCGTCACCCGATCGCTCCACTCCTGCGAGTGCTCGCCCTCCTCGTGCACCGCTAGCCCTTCCGTAAACCAGCGCGGCACGCGATGATTAGTCGCCGTCAGAATGTAAACGTGACTCATCTCATGCCACAGCGTCGCTCCCCAGTTGAAGTCGCCGGGCTTCCGCGCCGAGGGGCTATCCATCGCGACCACCTCCCCAAAAGTGACGCCCAACGCGCCCAGTCCCGGCATCCCCATGGTGCGCACCGCAAAGTCCTCGTGGTCCGGATAGACCTCCAGCTGCACCGGAGCGGGAAGCTTCATCCGATACTTCTTCTCGTAGGTCACGATAATCGTATGCAGTTCCGCCTGCATATACGGCTGCAAAAGATCGGCCTCGGTCTTCTTCAGCTTCAAAATCGTCGTTTCGTCACGAAAGGTCTTAAAGTTTTTGTAGCTGTCCAGCAGGCGAAGACTGTTCACCGTCGCGGCGTCGCGATAACCATTGTTATAGCTAAGCTCCAGTTCCGCCCGCGGCTCGTCTTCTTTCCCCATCCGCATCAGGTCGATACCAAGCGCCGAATGCGCCGCCCAAAGCCGCGGGTCGGCCTTCACCGCCCTGCGGTAATACGTCACAGCATCCTCGTAGCGGTAATGCATCTCAAGCTGATGCCCGACACGCGCATACGCCTCTCCATAACCAAGGTTGATCGCCGCAATCTTCGCAAACCACGGGTCGGGAGAACGATCGGCAATCAACTCCACCGCCGCATGGACCGCCATCGCATCCATCGCATCCTTATCGAGGGCAAGCGCCTTGTCCGCTTCGGCTATGGCCAGATCCCTATCATCATTCTCAAGCGCAAGATTTGCCATCAGCTCATGAGCACCACTCAGCTTGGGGTCGAGCTCGATGGCCTTTGCCGCATACTCCGTAGCTTTTCCATCAAAGCCGTCTGCGGAGACAATCGCGAGTCCGAGATACGCTTCGCCGTTCGATGGTTCCTTCGCCAACGTTTCGCGAAAGAGGTCGGCGGCTTGCGGATTGTTGAAGCGTTCGTGCAGCAACATACCCCAACGCACTTTGTAGACAGCCTTGCTGTTTGCCGGCTGCGTGGCGAGCCGAAACTGCTCGTTCGCCTGCTCCCACTCTTCCAGGCCCCAGAAACCCTCAGCCCGAGCGTAAGCATCACCACCGCGCATCAACCCGTCGAAGCATGCCTGTGCCTCCTGGCGATGCCCATGCTTGCGCAGCGACCAGCAATCCGCAGGCACAGCAGCAGATGCAACGGCACCAGCAGCGCACATCGACAATAGGACAAGAGAGGAAGCGAAGCGTCTCATTTGTCCAGTCCCTCCTGCACCTTCGCCAACTCCAGCAGCGCTGCCGTCAACTGCGTTTTATAGTCCGCAGGATCCATCGCAGCTTTCTGATACTTCAGCGTGTCAATCTTCTGTTCCAGCTCCTCCTTCTTCGCAAGCAGCCCCTTTTTCGCTGGATCGTTAGCCGCCTGCTGGCTTGTGCCAAGCCGCAGCAGTGTAAAGCTCGACATCAGCGCGCCCTGACCATTACCCGACGCGCGCACCGGCTCGCCATGGCCCACATCGTCAAAAACCGCATGCTCGGTCGCGAGCCGCTTTTGCGAATCATAGAATGCCGCTGTCTTCGTTGTTGCGTAGGCAAAGGCCTCCATGGCACTGATAGAGTCGCTCTTGTCCGTGTCGGCGGCAGGATCCTGCAGCGCCTCAACCCAGTACCGCGCAAAAACCGTGGCATTCTTTTCCGTACCCGATTTCGTCGCCGCAATCACCGCACGCCCTGGCCTCTCGAGAGCCGGTATCGCTCCTCCGCTGGCGCTCGTCGTATCTACGACAAGCTGGCGCCGCGACGGAATGCGATCGCACATCGCGGCAATCTCACCCGCAGTCACATCCGGCCCTACAAGGTTGAACTTATACTCAACCCCGTCGAAGGAACCGTGACCAATCAGGATCAGCACAAAAGCATCGTCTGCCTTCGCGTCACGCGCCACTGCACTCAGCGTCTCCTTCAGTTGCGACGTCGTGGCCTGCGCGCCGGTCAGGGTAAAAACATGCGCCGTATTGTCCGCAGCCTTGAACACCTTATCCAGGTCCTTCGCCGCCGCGGTGAAGCGCTGCTCGTAATCGGGCTCCCCTCCGAGCCCAGCCACAACGACGTAGTACACCGCAGCGCGCCCCTGTACCGTAACCGCAACTACAGCGGAAAGAATCACGATCCGCAGTCTGAGTCCAAGCTGGCCGGCGTATCTCATACCACACCCCACTTGCGGCGCAGCAGCCACTCGGCAATCGGCAGTCCCAACAACAGCAGAAAGACAATCGGCATACTCCACAGCTCCTTCGTGCTGCGGACTGAGATCCCCGCCTCGGAGTACGAAATATCGCGTGGCAGATCCTTCAGTTCGGAGGGCTCCCAGTAACGGCCGCCCGTCTGGGATGCGAGTTGCTTCAGCAGCACCTGATTCTGTTCTGTGTGGAAGTTCTCAGCAACCCCATCCTCACGCTGGAATGTAATCACATCACGCCCCAGCTCCTGAGGCTGCTTTCCGGCAGACTCCGCGGTGACCTCCGCCAGATACGCGCCCGGCTTCTCCGCGGTCCACTCCGCCTGATACGAGCCCGGCGTATCCTGCGACGGCGCAAGATCCACCACCGCATTCGTGCCCTCCGGCCCTACAATATGTGCCGTGACATGCGCCTCTCCCGCCGCCTGAAATTGCCGGTCTCGCACCTGCGCCGCAAGCTGCACACGTCCTTCATCCATCAGCATCCGCGCCGGCATCGACGCAGTCACCGGCCCCGGCGAATCCGCCACCAGCCAGCGCAAAAGCTGTTGCCAGAAAAGATGGTGAGACGGATCGCCCACAGCTTCGCTCATCTGCCACCGCCACGTTCCGCCCGTCGCCATGATTGCAGTGCGGCCATGGCCATAGCTCTGCGTGACCAGCAGCGGAAGCTTGCGCCGCCCCACATTCATCTGCGCTAACTCGGTAGCGCCAGGCTTGAGAGATCCAGCGTCCTCGTAGTCGGCCAAATAGGTCAGCTTCTTCCACCGCTCGGCATTCTTCGTCGGATCATCCAGCAGCCGCGTGATGGGAGAGTCCCTGCCCTCCGCCGTCAACTCCACCGTCGTCGGATTGCGATGGAAGTTATTGCGGCCCGCCGGCAAAAAAGTCGGCAGCAGCTCGTTCATGCTCGACGCGCCCCAACCCCCGTCGCTCAGCGACGACCGCCCCCCCAGAAACAACACACCGCCACCCCGCCTGTCGACATACTCGCGCAACAGCTCCTGCTGCAGTGGTGTGAAATAATCTGCATCCACAGACCCAACGATGATGCCGGCGTAACCGAAGAGATCCTCCGGCCGCACCGGAAAGCCGGCCGCCAGCTCGCCCGGATCGCTGATGCCCTGGCGATAAATTTTATTTTCGCTCGTGCGCAGCATCGAAACCAGCTGCACCGTAGGGTCATCCTCCTCCGCGCGCCGGATAAACTTGAACTCCCAACGCGGCTCGCCCTCAATGTACAGAATCCTCCGCTTGGCATCGCTTACAAGCACCGGCCGCGCCATCGCATTGTTCTTGAGATTCTCTTCGCCCGTAAGCGGCCCGATCTCGAAGTGAAGGCTCTTCGCACCAGCAGAGCCCGCAGAAAAGAAGAGCGACTCAGTCTGCAGCGATCCATTCGCCGCCAACGTCACCTCCCGCGCTGCAAGCGTCTTCTCTCCATCGCGAATCGTGAGCATCGCCTTCTGGCCCGCATAGCCGTGCTGTGTAAAGCTGATCGTCGCCGCGAGCCGTGCATTCGCGATAGCGCTCGCCGCAACACTCACCGTCTCGAGCTCCACATCATGCGCATTCTCCAGTCTGCCGAAGCCCACCGTATGTACAGGCAGGCGCCGGTTTCGCAACGCCTGAAGTGCATCAACGCCGATGCCGGAGTCCCCCATCCCGGCTGTATTCTGGCCCCCATCGGTCAGCAACAGAACCGCCCCTATCGGCAGGTCAGAGGTCTCGGTGGCAAGCTGCTTCAGGCCATCGCCGATGTGCGTGGCGCCTTCCGTTGGCCCGATGCCATTCAGCCCATCTGCCCTTGAGACCCCACTGCCCAGCCGGTAGATACGCGTCTGAAAACGCTTCTGCAATCCCGCCAGAACACCGTCCTGCAGCGCAGCCAGCGCAGCGGCCTCGCGCGTTTTACCGCCGCTATCCGCAATGGCCATGCTGCGCGAATCATCCACTACCACCGCAATGATGTTCTGCTGCGAACTCAACGCCGCGACCGTCATCGCTGGCTGCCACAACAGCAGCAGCAACAGTGCCACGAATGCCGACTGTGTCCCCCAGACCGCCCACGCGCGCCAGCTTCGCAGCGTCGGTGCGGCATCCCGCAGCCTCCAGCGGACCAGCAGAGCCAACCCACCTGCCGATACGATAATCAGCACCGGCAGCAACCACGCAGGCCACGCCGAGAGCAGCACAAACCGCCCTTTGGTGAAAACCGGACTCGGATACTTAAAGAGAAACTGAAACATGCCCGCTGAGACCTGGTTGAAAATCGTATGTTCCTGTTACAACTGCGATCGCCTCTCAGCCGCGGGCGAGCCTAATGCGTCATACCGTAGAGAATGTAATCGAGCCCCACGCGAAACGCCATCGATGCGAAGGGCTCCGGATAATTCGGATCGTCGGCCCACTCCCACGCATCGCCCAAATGCATGTTGTGACAGATGGCGACGACGATCCGGCCCTTGTCGTCGCGGATGGCTCGCCACTTCGGCTGATAGCCATCCTTCTCGTACGTGCGGCCCGACCACACATACTGCTCGCCGGGTATCTGCATCTTGTCGTCAATGTCATACAGTGTGTGAAATATCTCATCGCCGCTCTGCAAGTCCTCAATCGGACGGTCGGGCAGCACCTGGCGCATGCCGTTCATAAAATTCTCCCAATCTTCCGTGCCGTGAAAGTCGTCCACCATCAGAAAACCACCCTTCGCCAAATAGTCCCGCAGCCGCTTCGCCTCCTCGTCAGTAAACGACCACCGTTGCACCTGCACCGCATAAATCCACGGATAATTGAATATCTCGTCAGAGTTGAGAGTGACCACTTGCTCCGTCGGCCGGCCGTCGATACGGGTCAGCCGATGCATGGCAATCAGAAACTGACGGTCAGCCTTGGGATAGTCGCGCGACCAGGCGGAGCGTCCCCAGTAACCGCGGCCACCGTAGCCGCCACCGAAGCTCTGCATATTTGAGCTGTAAGCCAGGCGAGACCAGTAAAACTCCGCCTTCACATTGTTTGGAGCGTCATCGTTGCCGAACCCGAAATCCGCCACTCGCTGGTAGGCCCGCAGTCCCACGCAGCAGGTGACAGCAGCCACCGATACCAACGCAATCTGCGAGAGCTTCATCGGACCTCCACGGAAAGGAGTTGTTCGGCGAGAGTACCAGAAATGCCCGCCGCGCTGTCTAATAGACGAAGCGAACCCGTGACTTGTTGCTTTCCGCGC
>DASXGY010000215.1:0-4258 GCA_036488835.1 Acidobacteriaceae bacterium | reverse complement strand
TACACCCCGTTTCGGTAGTCAGTCACTCTCCGTCTCGGCTCAAGCGTTTTCGGTAAGATGATGACCGGCGAAGATCCTCTCGACGTGGCTTTTTCCGTAAAGAAAAGCCACCAGAGTCAGTGCCGGATGGTCTAAACCAGTACCGAAAATGCTTTCAACGAGGGATTTGGATTTGCAGTCAGCTTCGCGCAGTATCCTGTCGTCTTCGCGCTGGTCCTTCCGCGCGCTTCCGGTTGCCGCTGCCGTTCTCGCACTCGCGTCTGCCGCCTTCGGCCAGTCTTCTACGGCCGTCCCCACCACCACGACGCTCACCGCCGCGCCAGCCAGCGGCGCCTCCGGCAAAACCACCCTGACCGTCCACGTCTCGCCCGCACCGCAATCTGCAGCGGCTGGCGGCAGCGTCACCTTTGAAGAAACAGATAGCAGCGGCCAGCCCCATTCGCTCGGCTCTGCCTTCGTTGCCGCGGATGGCAGTGCCAACCTCACCGTCTCCGCGTTGCCTGCCGGGGTCCATGCCGTTCGCGCCGTCTACAGTGGCACGGAAAGCTCCGCCGCATCGACCTCCGCGGTGGCCGACGTCACCGCCGAGGCAGCCGCACCGGACTTCTCGCTCACCGCCACGCCCACCACGCTCAATCTCGACGCCGGTGTCGCGGGCACGGTCGCCGTCACCATCGCGCCCGCTCCCGGCTTCAATAACTACGTTGCCCTCTCCTGCGCCGGCCTGCCCCTCTTCACCTCCTGCAGCTTTCTTCCGTCCAACGTGGACGTCACCGGCAAGAATGGCCTCAGCACCATGACGCTGAACACGACCGCGCCTTCCGGCAAGACCGCCCTGCTGCGCCGCGACAGCGGCTTTGTCTACTGTTTCCTGCTGCCCGGCGCGCTCGGCCTGCTGGGACTAGCCTTCGGCCGCAACCGCGGTCTTCGCATGCTGGCCATGCTCTGCGTGGTCGGCAGCCTCATCGGCGGCGCCAGCTCCTGCGCGCAGCGCTACCGTTATCTCAATTACGGTCCCACGGCCAATCCCGGCACGCCCGCCGGCGAAAGCATCATCCGCATCTACGGCACCGCCGTGAACGGCGCGCTCTCCACTTCGAAGTGCTTCCAGGTCACGCTGAACATGACCTCCACCAACACCTCCGGCAGCTCGGGCAACATCCTTACCCCCTGCAGCTAGCCACGGCATCCATCGCGGCCTGCTGGATCGCCGCATCGTCGCCCAAGCCGGCCAGCCATCGCACCTCCGGCTCGCGGCGAAACCATGTGAGCTGCCGCTTCGCATAGTTGCGATGTCCGCGCTGCGCTGCGCCGATCGCCTGCGCCTCCGTCAACTCACCCGCCAGAAGCTGCCGCGCCTGCCGGTAGCCCAAAGCGTCCAGTATTCGCGGATAAAGGACGCGGCGCTCGTCGCCGTACTTCCGCATCAGCCGCTCCGTCTCCGCCACCAGCCCGCGCTCGAACATCGCCGCCGCGCGCGCATCGATGCGCTGATAAAGCGCTGCACGCTCCGGCGCCAGCCCGATACGCAGAATGCGGTAGCCGGTCAGCGGCTGCGTACCCACCGTCCACGCCTCTGTGATCGGCCGCCGTGCTTCGAGCGACACCTCAATCGCACGGATCAGCTTGGGCTTGTCGTTCGCATGAATTCGCTCGGCCGCCGCCGGATCGATCCGCTCCAGCAAGCGCGCCAGCCAACCCGCGCCATGCCGCGCCGCGGAGCGTCGCAGCCGCGCCCGCAACGGCTCCGAGCGCTGCGGCCCATCGAACAAGCCCTCCAGCAGCGCCCGCAGATACAGTCCCGTCCCGCCGGTCACGATGGGCAGCCGTCCCCGCGCTGCGATCCCGGCAATCGCCGCGCGCCCGTCGCGCTGATAGTCACCCGCGCTGTATTCGCGTTCCGGCGAAACGATGTCGATGCAGTGATGCGGCACCTGCGCACGCTCCGCCGCGCTCGGCTTTGCCGTGCCAATCTCGAAGTCACGATAGACCGCGACCGAATCGCAACTGACTACTTCTCCGTTAAACCGCTCCGCGAGGGCAAGGGAAAGCGCGGTCTTGCCGCTCGCCGTCGGCCCCAGCAGCACCACCAGCAGCGGCAGATCGCCTACCACCGCCACCAGCCGCGCGGAAACAGATCCCCGTGATGTGTCCGCGCCAAGGCAACCATCAGCACCGCCAGCGCCAGCAGCAGCAGGCCGGCGATCTGTCGCTGTCGCAGTTGCACATCGCGCGGCTTCACTGGGCGCGGCTTCACTGGACGCGGCTCATCCGCCATGACTGCATTCCATCATGCTTCGCGCCTATTTCTCTTCGGGAACGTTGTAGTAGAAGCCGAAACGCAGCGCCAGGTACGGACCCTTGAACTCCTTGGGCAGCGGCGGATAGGGCGACGCGCCGGTGATGCCGCCCCACGCCGCGCGGTCCAGCGCCACATCGCCCGACGGGAACTTCAGCACCATCTCCTTCACGCTGCCATCCGGATTGATGCGGAACTCGATCCCGACCTTGCCCGACTTGTCCAGCGGCGGCCGCGCCGACTCCGGAATCAGTGGAATCCACGAGCGATACGTGGCCGCGATCACGCGCTGCATGTAAGGGCCAAAGTTCACTCCCATGGTGTCGCTCAGGATCTCCACGCTGCCGTTGAGCCCCGGGTGCTGCGGTGTGCGTCCCGCCCCGTAGTCGCCGCTGTTGTCCTGCCGCTGCGCGGCTCCGCGCGCCGCCTGGCGGATCGCCTCCCCCGCTGTCATCCCGGTGTTGAAGTCGGGCTTGCTCGGCTGCGGTTTTGCCTCTGGCGGCGGAGCCGGCGTCACCCCCTGCAACTGCGGCTGCAGCGGTTGCGAAGGCGCGGCCTTGGGTGGAGCGAGCTGCGCCTGCTGGGGCGCGGCTTGTTGCGGCACCGGCGTTGCCGGCTGCTGCGGTTCCGGTCGCGGAAGCGGCGGTCCGGCACGCCGCATCGCCTGCAACTGCTCCAGCGTCTTCTTGTCCAGGGTCGGATGCTGCGACTGCGCGATGCGGTTCTTGTCGGAAAGCGCCTGCGGATTCTTCGGACGGATGTTCTTCAGCGCATCCGGCGGAAGGCTCAAATAGGTCATCTCTTTCTTCTGCCGGTCCGTCAGCACTTCGAATGGGCTGATGACCTTCGGCCGGTGCAGAATGTAGCGCGGCCCGAACAAAATCCACAGGAAGATAAGCACGTGCGCCAGCAGCGAGATGTAGATCCCCTCGCGCACACGGGCTCGCGACCGCTCGTCTTCCAGGTTGTCGATGAGGTGCAGCAGCTCATCGGCTTCCATACCCTCATAGCGAGTGGAGGATTTCCGGCGAAATTTGGGACCGGCGGGCGGCTCGGGCGGCGCGCTCTGCGGTGTTGGAACTTCTGTAATCGCCATGCTCTCTGTGTGGAGGCCGGACGCGGTCTCTCACCTGGACGGTCCCGCCAGGAAACCCGCATTGCCGTTCGCATATTGTCTCATTCTTCGCTTGCTTGGGTCCTGGTATCCTTTCGCCGCGTCAAACGTAAAAGGGTTTCCCTGCAACACGTTCCACTCTGTCCCAAGCCACCCTGTGTACCGTTCCACCCCGTCCCGAGGAGTGTCCAAACGGGACAGAGCCAGGAATTGCCTCTCACGCCCGCCAGCCCGGGGCGTATGCTGTGCCACGGGTTCCTGCAAAATGGAACAGGAGGGACACCCAGGCCGGCCATGCCCCGCACTCTCGGCACATCCCGATCCGCATCCCGGCGCAAGCCGCGCACCATGCCGCACAGTCCACGCCCCAGCGTTCACAAGGGCAGCGAGTCGGTCGACGATTACCTCAAGGCCATCTTCGCTCTAGGTGGCGCGGAGGGACGCCGTGTCGGCTCGACCGAGCTGGCCGATCGCTTGCAGGTAGCGCCCGCCTCCATCACCAACATGCTGCAGAAGCTCGCCGCCGCCCAGAATCCGCTGGTCGAATACGAGCGGCACCACGGTGTCCGCCTTTCGGCTGCGGGCCGCCGCCGCGCCCTGGAGATCGTGCGTCACCACCGCCTCATCGAGACCTTCCTCCATCGCATGCTCGACTACAAAGTCGACGAGCTGCACGACGAAGCCGAGCGCCTGGAGCACTTCATCTCCGAGCGCTTCGAAGCCCGCATCGACGCCAAACTAGGCCATCCCGAGCGCGACCCCCACGGCGCCTGCATCCCCGCGCTGGACGGCACCATGCCCTCCGGCCACCGCGTCACCTGCAATTGCCCGAAGTGACCCAGCGC
>DASXGY010000147.1:0-6879 GCA_036488835.1 Acidobacteriaceae bacterium | reverse complement strand
TTACGGGTCTCTTTCTCTTCAAATCGGACAGTTATCAATGACGCTCATCGTCTCGGTCGCGGTCGCGATGCCCGTTGTAGATGTTCTGCACGCCCACCTGGTAGCCCCTGCGGAAAGCTTCCCGATACTCATGCCGCTCGTGGCCCCCGACACTCGGATGCCGGTACTCATCGCGGTTCTCCACGTTCGGCGGCCGATGATTCTGGAAGTCTCTCCGCGCTCCCTCGATGCCATCGTGAAAACCTCTCCGCGAAATATCGCTGCGGTACTGGTCTGGACTCTGCGTCCACGGCTGGTTGTAGTATCCCGGGGGCGGCGGTCCCTCTTGCGCCTTCACCCCAGCCACTCCTAGCGTAGTTAACCCCAGACCGATCAGTACCGCCATCGTTCCCAATCTTCCTCGCATGTACCCTCCTTGCCTTTCTCTTGCATCTCCGCTCGCGCATGAAAAACTGCGTCCCGCAGAGCGTTTCGATGGGCCTGCATCTGCTGCCGTTGCACGCTGCACGGAAAAAACATCGACATGCAAGTACCGCCCATCCGCACATATCAACCCCGCTACCCGCAAAATGTGGCGTTATTTCGGCCATGTGGAAGGCAAGCACCACCGCGCGGGTGCCCATGTCGCTGCATTGGGGACATCGGATAGCAGCCACTCCACTCTTATGGCTCTTATAAGCAATCACCACCACCCGACGCCAAAGAAAGCGAATCCAAAGAACGCACAATTGCCTGGGACGGCCACTCCTGCCATCCTGATTTCATGGCTATCCGCACCCTCTCCTCCCGCGAGGTCTATCGCAACCACTGGCTCAGCGTCCGCGAAGACGCAATCGAGCGCCCCAACGGCACTCACGGCATCTACGGGGTCGTTGACAAGCACGACTGCGCCGCCATCCTCCCCATCGACGGCGATCACATCTGGCTGGTCGAGCAATATCGCTACCCCATCGGCGAGCGCGCGCTCGAGCTGCCCCAGGGAGGCTGGGAAGCAGAGATCGACAACCCGGAAGAGCTCGCGCGCGGCGAGCTGCGCGAAGAAACCGGCCTCGTCGCCGGCCGTATGACCGCGCTCCCCTGGATGTGGATCGCCTACGGCTTCGCCCGCCAGCGCCAGCACATCTACATCGCGGAAGACCTCACCCCGGGCCCGCCCCAACGCGACTACGAAGAAGCCGACATGGAAATCGTCCGCCTCCCCATCACCTCCTTCGAAGAAAAACTACGCACCGGCAAGATCCGCGACGTCTGCACCCTGGCCGCCTGGGGCAGCTATCAACTCTGGCTGCGACATCAACCGCTCGCATAGAGCATAATTTTCAGCAATGACATTGAGTCCCGCCTCGGGCAAATCCACGATGATTCGCCGATGCCTCCTATGCATCATCCTTCTTGCTATCGCCACAGTTACACTTGCCACCGCCGAAGAGCCCCTCAAAGTCACAGCATGCCAGCTAAAGAAAAACCCACCCGCGTATAACCACAAGCTGGTCGAGGTCACCGGCTTCGCCACCCACGCCTCGCACGACTTCACCTTCTACGATCCCAATTGCCCAGCCTTCCCCGCCATCTGGCTCGAATACGGTGGCACCATCAACTCCGGCACCGTCAACTGCTGCAAAACCATCGACGACCGCCATCGTTCCCAGGAATTGGTGATCGATAATGTCCCCGTTCCCCTCACCGTCAATCAGCAGTTTGAGGACTTCGACAAAGCCATCCAGCCGCCGCTCCGTCCCGGACAATCCGGCGCCGTCGAGCACGCAACTCTCATAGGCACATTCTTTGCCGGACAACAAATGCAGGATGCCGACAATGGCCATTACTGGGGCGGCTACGGATACATGGGCTGCTGCAGCATGCTGGCCATCCAGGAAGTCAAAGACCCCGACACGCACTGGCGCGCCGACCTGGACTACGGCGAATCGAACGAAAAGCTCGATTTCTCGCCAAGCTGCACCCTGCGTATGCTGCTTCCCGAGGAGCAGGATGCCGCTTCGATGCAGGCGCAACACGACGCCGAGAGCGGATCCCGCGACTGGGCCTTCACCGATCCCGCGCGCGTCGCCTCCGACGCCCTATCCCACACCACGCATATCGGCGCGGACAAACTGGCCGGCATCCAGCTCACCCACGATTCACCGGCGCGCAAGACCTACGAATGGAAAGCGGGTAATTCCAAGTCCTACATGGTCGTGGTCAGCCGTCCCTACTGGCTGTCCTTCTACGCCCACGATCCCAGCCGCGTCGCATGGATTGCGGTCATCGCCTACGAAAGCTCCTGCGGCAGCACAACCGACTGAGCTGGATCCACGATCTGCTCGCCGAGGTGTCGCGTTGTTGCGAATAAGCGCGCCTACCAGCGTTCAATCCCTTAGGACACCCCGCAACAGCACTTGCCCTTAAAACACACGGCGGAGCACTATCCTAGGCACGCCATGAGACTCCGCTTCGGTGAATTCGAATTCAACAGTGAAACAGAAGAACTGTGGCAAGGCGGTACGGCCATCCGGCTCCAGCCTCAGCCTGCGCGAGTGCTGGCATTCCTCATCGCGCAGCCCGGAGAACTCATCACGCGTGAGGCCCTTCAACACCATGTGTGGGGCGGAGACACGGTCGTCGTCACAGTACTCGTTCTGCCTTTTGACAATCTAAGCGTCGAAAAAGGCGGTCCGCCCAACGGGCTGGGTACCAGCTACCAGGACGTCTCCGGCGTATACGACACGGTCCTCATCGGCCCATTTACCTTTCGCCATGTGTGGGGACCAGCGGGTGCAGTCCCCATCATCGGAATGGAAATGATGCGCCGCTTCACGCTGACCTTCGATACGAAACGCGGCCTGCTGTATCTGGAACCGAACGCAAGCTTCCACGAGCCGGTACCCGCCCCAAGTTGATGCGAACGGCAACGGGTGCACCTTATTCTCACTCCTCCACAAAAGCCTTCAGCCGCCCCAGCGCTGCATCCCACTGCGCGGAAACCGACGCTAGATACTCCCGCATCTCCTCTACCGGACGCGGATCGAACGCGAACCGGCTCTCCCGTCCCGCGCGTGCGCATCGCACTATGCCGGCGCCCTCCAGCACCCGCAGATGCTTCGTGATCGCCTGCCGCGTCAGCTTCGATCCCGCCGTCAGCTCCGCGATCGAGCGCGGCTCGCCGCTCGCCAGCGTCGCCACCAGCGCGAGCCGCGTTTCGTCTCCCAATGTCGCAAATAGTATCGCAAAGGGTCCGGCAGACAACGGCGACGCCGTCCGACGCTTACCCATCCCGCGCTTACGGCTTTTCGCCAACATACCGCTCGATATTTTTCGTCTGCTGCGCCCATCCGTTCTCGTTCATGCGGAAGGCCTCCGGACGCCTCCCTGCCGGAATCTTGTCGAAGCCCGACTCCGTCACCGTCAGCAGTGTTCCCGACGCCGTCTTCTCCAGCCGGAACTCCACCAGCGTCTGCGGCTCCGGAGAATAATCCACCTTCGGATCGACCGCATAGGGATGCCACGTGAAGGAGAACAGCCGCTCCGGCTCAATCGCCTTTACCATGGCCTCCCACTGCAAGTGCTCATATCCCGGATGCGTAATGTGACCCCGCGACACCTGGCCCGGCACAAACGGCCCGTCGATCTTCACCAGAAACCACTCGCCAAACTCCCGATAATCCGTCAACGCACGCCACACCCGCGCCACCGGCGCCTTCAACTCAATCCGCTTCTCGATACGGTCCGCCACAGGCAACCTCCAGGTTGCATATTAACGTTCGGCAAACGAAAGAGCAACCATACGGTTGCCCTTTACTGAACTTCGTATTTTCCCGGCACAGCCCGCCATCCTCGGCGCGTACATCACCCGTTCACAAAGCCTGCCTACCCTCGCAACCGGGGGATGCCACCATGTCCATCACTACTTCAAAACTTGACGAGATGCAGAGTACCTACAAGGCAGCCGTGGACGAGTGGATCGCCGCCATCCGCCAGGAAGAGGCACTGGCGTCGGTGAACCATACCGTCGCTGAGGTCGATCAATGGGAGAACGCCGACTTCCGCGAGGAAGATGCGAGGAACAAGGCGAAGGCCGCCAAAAAGATCTACGAAGAGGCGCTGCGTCAGGAATTTTTCAACTTTTAGCGGGCAACGTCTCCCCCTCGAAGCCCACTAAGTCCTCCGCCACGCCAGCCCGCACCACAGCGCGATCCCCGCAAGCTGCGTCAGTGCCGTCCACTCCATCAGTTGCCATGCGGTTCCACCGTCATGGGCCACCGCGGCAGCCACCAGTAAACAACACAGCAGCGCCGCACCCGCCAGCATCGCATTTCGTCCATAGTGCGTCCGCCGGACGAACCACCCACGCCCCACGGCAACCCGGCTAGCCTTCGGCTCCGGCAACCGCTGCATCACCCGGGCCGCAAAGTCCGCCGGCACCCTCACCGCGGGAGCCTCTTCCAGCACATGCGTGATGCGATCCTCCTCCACCCGTCGCAGATCCTTCTCCGGCGTCATAACGCAGCCTCCCTTCGCCCCGTTCCCGTCGTACTCCCCGCCGCCATCCCGATCAATTCCCGCAGTCGCGCCCGCCCGCGATGCAGATGCGTCCGCACCGTGCCGATCGGCATGCCCAGCACCGCCGCGATCTGCTCATACGTCCGCTCTTCCTGATGGTAGAGCACCAGGATGGTCCGCTGTATCGCGCTCAACTGCCCCAGCGCCCGCTCCACCCCGTCGGCAAACTCCCGCTCCAGCAGTAGTTCCTCCGCATTGCGCGACGGATGCCGCAGCCGGTCGCCCCAGTCCTCCGCCTCATCCGCCAGCGAAGTCAGCGGCCGCTCCTCGCGATGCCGCCGCCGCAGCTCATCCTGAGCCACGTTCACCACAATCCGGTACAGATAGGTCGATATCATCGCCTCGCCGCGAAATGCCGGCAGCGCGCGGTGCAGCCGCAAAAAACAATCCTGCGCCAGGTCGTCCAATCCCTCGCGCGTGCCCAGCAGCCGCAGCAATGTCCGGAAGACCATCGGCGCATGCTCCTCCACCAGCGCCGCAAAGCGCGTATCGCCGGCAGCAGCCGCAACTGGAGAGACAGGTTCTTCCACGGAAGTGAGCTCCTGGCAGAGCATGCGGGAGCGTTTTCGCTTCCGGTGCATACAAAAGAACCAAACTCGTCGTGGCCTTTCCGTGAAGAAAGGCCACACCTCGCGATTCTCAGCTGTATCGCCTAGAAGCGAAAATGCTCGGAAGAGTAAGACCGGGCGGATCCTGGAAAGTTTCACGCCCAAATTTATTTCGACCGCTGAAACTCCGCCGCGCCGCGCCAGTCTAACGCCGCCAGTACGAGCATTTCCCCGGCAAAATGCCGAAGCAGCGGAAACGCTCCAGGGAGTTCTTTCATGTCGAACATCTTTCTCTCGCCCTTCGTCGTCGCCGTCGCCGGCTGCCTCATGATCCTCGGCCTCGGCGCCTTCGGCATCTATTCGGAAATGGATCAGAAACGTCTCCGCTCGCAGGAACGCATGACGCTGCTCGCGCGAGGCATGTCCATTGACGACATCGAGCGCCTCCAGCATCAGGTGCAGAACGAGGATGTCTCCGATCCCGTCCGCACCATGAACAACATCCGCCGCGCTGCCCTGAGTCTCTTCGGTTCCGGCGCCGGCCTCGTCCTCTTCGGACTGCTGCTTGCAGCCATTCTGCAGACGCGCGTGCTGCTCATTGTGGCCGCCGCCGGCCTCATCCCCATTGCCATCGGTGTCGGCTTCTGGATCGACTACAAAATGCAAGCGCGCGATCTCGCGCGCTTCGGCCTCGAAGTCGACTCCCAGAATCCCGCCCGTAAATAACCTGGGTACTCGGCCGCCTATCCCACGCCGGCAAAAGCTGCTTCCCGCACACCCGACCGCGTAACCGACAACACGCTGATGTCATCCTGCTGGCCAAATTGTTTCGCTGCCATCGCCGGCTATCGGCACACCGTCTTGTCCCGCTCGCGGGTACTGGCCTGTCCCGCCCCATTCCCATATCTGCACGCCCATGCAGCGGAACCGTCAGCCGGAACACCGCCGCACACGCCCCCACCGGTGTAAGCTGAGTGCGAAAAGAGGATCCGGCGATACAACGCCGGCGCGGTTCTCTCCGTCAGATACATGCACCCACCGTTCAGCCAACTCAATGAAGACCTGAACCAGACGATCGGGCACTCCCCGATGCGACTGCGCGGAGTCCTATGACCACAGTGACGGGTTCATCCACTCAGCTCGGGCGCAAACTCGAGCTGGTGGTCCAGACCGGCCTGCTGCTCACCCGAACTTCCCACCTCGAATCCATCGTGCAATCCGCCACCGATGCCGGACGGCAACTCTGCGGCGCCCAGTTCGGAGCCTTCTTCTATAACGTCGTCAACGCCCAGGGCGAAAGCTATCAGCTCTATACGCTCTCCGGCGTACCACGGGAAAAATTCGCCGCCTTTCCCATGCCCCGCAACACGCTCGTCTTCGCTCCCACCTTCGAAGGCAAAGGCATCGTGCGCTCCGCCGACATCACAAAAGACCCGCGCTACGGCCAAAACCTCCCCCACTTCGGCATGCCCAAAGGCCATCTGCCGGTGCGCAGCTACCTCGCCGTTCCCGTCACGTCTCAATCGGGAGAGGTCCTTGGAGGCCTCTTCTATGGCCACGAGGACGCGGATGTCTTCGGGCAGGATTCCGAGAGCCTGGTCGCCACCATAGCCGCCCAGGCCGCCGTCGCGATCGAGAACGCTCGCCTTCGCGAGCAGCTCACTCAGAAAATCGGCGACCTGCAGAATGCCGAGTCGCGCCACAGGAACGCCTCCAAGCTGCTCGGCGAGCTCGCCGCCATCATCGAATCCTCCGACGACGCCATCCTCAGCAA
>DASXGY010000123.1:0-4720 GCA_036488835.1 Acidobacteriaceae bacterium | reverse complement strand
GAACCATCCAGGTGCGAACGAAACTCGACGCCGTCCGCCGACACCTTCCGCAGCTCATTCAGGCTGAAGACCTGGAAGCCGCCGGAGTCGGTCAGCAGGCCGCGCGGCCAGCTCATGAAGCGATGCAGTCCGCCCATGTGCCGCACCACCTCATGCCCGGGCCGCAGATAGAGGTGGTACGTGTTGCCGAGAATGATCTGCGCGCCCAGCGCCTCCAGCAGATGCTGCGGCACCGCTTTGACCGAACCCGCCGTACCCACCGGCATGAAGACCGGCGTTTGCACCTGCCGGTGCGGCAGATCCATGACCGCGCGGCGGCCGTCGCCGGCAGTCGCCATGATGTGGAAGGTAAGACTCACTCGCTGATTTTAGCCACCGTGCCCGTCTCGGGTAATAAATCTGTCAGCAACTCCGAGATCGTACGCCCCAACACCGGATGCCGCCACTCCGGCGCAATCTCTGCCAGCGGCGCCAGCACGAACCGCCGCTCGTGCATCGCCGGATGCGGAAGGGTCAGCGCTGAATCATCCAGCACAAGATCGCCCAACACAGAATCGCCGTACAACAACAAATCCAGGTCTAGGGTGCGCGGCCCCTTCGGTGGTCCCGCCGCCCGGTCGCGCCCAAAGCTGCGCTCGATTCCAAGCAGCACCTCCAGCAAGGGCAGCGGCCGGAGCTCCGTTTCCAGCAGCGCAGCGGCATTCACGAACGCGGGCTGATCGGTGTAGCCCACCGGGGCCGTCCTGTAGAACGCGGACCGCGCCGCGACCCGGCCGTACTCCGCAAGCCGCTCGAGCGCAGCAGCAATCGTCTCCGCGGGCGCACCCGCTACCGAGGGCAGGTTCGCGCCAAGTCCGATGGCAGCAGTAGGCACCTTTTCATTATGCGGTGGCCGCACACGCTCCGTCCGAATCCTCCGTCAGCATCCTCAGTTAGCATCGAGCGATGCGCATTGCCCTCTTTGGCGGCAGCTTTGACCCTCCGCACTCCGGACACATCGGCATCGCGATGGCCGCTGCGGATCGCCTGCATCTTGAGCGCGTGCTTATGGCACCGGTCGGCCGGCAGCCGTTGAAGCAGGATCAGACGCAATCGCCCTATGAGGATCGGATGGCGATGGTGCAGCTCGCCTGCGCCAATCATCCACCGCTCGTCGCCAGCGTCATGGACGCGCCGCGACCCGATGGCCGCTGCAACTACACCTACGACACGCTCCAGCGCCTGCGCCAGACGCTGCCTGCCACGGACGAGCTCTTCTGCCTAGTGGGCGCCGATTCGCTCCAGACTCTGCATCACTGGCACCGCGCCGCCGAGGCCTTGATGCTTGCCGAGTGGATCGTGGCCGCGCGCCCCGGCTTCACTCTGGAAGCCCTCGAAACCCTGCTGCCCGCCGGCGTCCGTGCGAGCCATCCGCAGCGCGGCGAGGGCTGGCTGCGTCTACGGCTCACTGGGCCGAGTGCAACCGCGTCCGAGACAGGGAGTGAGCAGCAGGGAACACTGTGGCTGCTGCCCGATCTGCACTACGAGGTCTCCGCCACGGACCTGCGCGCTGCGCTCGCCGATGAGTCGGCCGGCATCCCACAACGGGTATTGGATCCGCGAGTCGCCGAATATGCGCGCGAACATGGCCTCTACGACCGCACCTGAGACAGCAATGCACAGGCGCGGCAGCTTACGATAAACATGACCCCAGGAAAATAGACTCAGGAGAAGAAATGGCAGGCGCCAGTAAAAAATCCAGCGGCAAAACAGCCGCGAAGCACACCAGTAAAAAAGCAGCCGGCACGAAGAGAGCGGCAGCCAGAAGCGGTCTAAAGGCGGCCGCCAAGCCGCGTCCAACCAAGTCCGGTCCAGCAGCCAAGTCCGGTCCAGCGAAGAAAGCCGCGCCGGCGCCCAGCCCCGAACGAGCGATCGCCGAGAACACCCGCCAAATGGTGGCTGCAGCGGCAGCGGCCTGCGAGGAGAAGAAGGCGGAGGACATCCGCATCCTCGAGCTCGACGCCATCGATGCCGGCTTCACCGACTTCTTTCTCATCACCAGCGGGACCAACGAGCGGCAGACGCAGACCATCGCCGATGAAGTCGAGCTGCGGCTGAAGCGCGAATTCGGCACCTATCCCAACTCCGTCGAGGGCAAGCGTCAGGGCGAATGGATTCTGCTTGACTACGTCGACTTCGTCGTCCACATCTTTCTCGCGGAGAAGCGCGCCTTCTACGATATCGAGCGCCTGCGCAAGTCCGCGCGGCATGTGGACGCGGTGGAGTTACAGAAGGCGCTGAAGAAAAAGACCGCCTCTACAAGAAAGCGCATAGCCACAAATGCGGCAGCGGCTTCGCACGCGAATCCTTAAGCAGCAGTGACTGTATCAAGAAGCTCGCGCATAGACAGACGCATGCGAAATGATGTATCGGTACCGCCATCCGTTCCTGCAGCTCATTTCACGATGCGGAGTCAATCGCGATGCCGGATACCGCCAGCGCCCTCACCGAAACCCCGGAGCCTGCCCCGGGGTCGCAAACACTCTCGCAGGTCGAGCGTGTCGTCAACACCTTCATCGAGCCATCGAAGACGTTTGCCGACATCAAGCGAAACCGCTCGTGGTGGCTGCCCTTCCTGATTCTCGCGGTGCTGGGCTACGTCTTCTGTTTTGTGGCCGTGCAGCATGTCGGCTGGGAATCGCTCACCACTAACGTGCTCAAGAGCCAGCCGCGCAATGCGGAAAGACTGGACAAAGCCACTCCCGCCGAAGCGGCGCAAATGCTCGCAGTCACCAAAGGGTTCATGGTGGGCTTTATGGTGGGCAGCCCTGTCGTGATTTTGGCAGTGAATGCGCTGATCGCACTGCTGCTCTGGGCCGGCTTCTCATTCGTGCTGGGAGGAAGCACAACCTATGGCGAAATGTTCGCCGTAGCCATCTTCGCGGCCTTACCGAATGCGCTGAACTCATTGGTTGCGATCGTCACTGTCTTCGCCAGCGACCCACAGGGCTACAACCTCAATTTGCCGTCGCCAGCCAACCTCGCCTATTTCCTGAGCTCCGACTCGGCACCTTGGCTGCTTTCCATGGCAAAGTCCCTCGATGTCTTTTCGCTGTGGTCGCTGGTGCTCGCCGGCTTCGGAGGCGCCATCGTGTCAAAAGTAAAGCCGCTTCGCGGCATCCTGCTCGTCTTCGGCGTCTGGATACTCTATGTGCTCGTGAAGACGGGCATTGTGGCCGCTACGAGCTGAGACCAGCCAATCTCGCAGCGCGGGGACGAGGCCCCTCCACCCGCAGCGTTGGATCGGCTCTCATCGCTTTCGATAGCGATGAAATAATCATTCACTCCATCAAAAATAACGCTTGTGATGAAGAAACAGAATCCAAACTTCACTCAACAAAATTCTCAAGTCAATGTTGGCGGGCCATTTGCGACTTGTGTACTCAATGGTAAATAGCACGAAAAAACAGCCATCTCATAAAGAATTCTCCGGCCGAACGCTCCTATAGAGACCGCGAACATTCATTTCGCCTGCGAGAGGTCGTTCTTCATTGATCCATTGGGAGGAAGTGATGGCCTTCTTGCGGAACAAATTAGCCTTGTTTGCTGCGATCGTGTTTCTTGCCTGCGGAGCAGCCCTTTCCCAGGTTGAGACGGGACAGATTGCCGGCACGGTCAAGGACCAGGCTGGAGCCGCGATCCCCGGCGCGACAATCAACATCAAAGATGTCGCGACCAATGTCGAGCGCAATAGCCAGTCCGGCTCGAACGGCCAATATCTAGTGCCCGGCCTCACTCCGGGCACTTATCAGATCACCGTCAACGGCACCGGCTTCAAAGCCTTCGTCGCCAGGGTTGAAGTAACCGTAGGCGGCCAGGTCACGCTGGACGCAGCACTCTCCGTCAGTTCCAACGTCACTGAGGTGCAGGTCATTGGCGTGGGCGGTACTCAGGTCAACACGCAGTCCCAGGAGCTGTCCCAGGTCGTCGACACGCAGCAGTTGGCGGCGCTGCCCAGCCTCACTCGCAATCCCTATGACTTCGTCGTCCTCTCCGGCAACGTCAGCAACGGAGACAACACCACGAATAACGCCAACAGCGGCCAGAACCTCTCGTCTCGCGGCGTCGGATATGCCATCAATGGCCAGCGTCAATCCGGCCCATCGATTCAGTGCAGGAATAGAGCATCCTTACGAACAACTTCTCAGCGGAATACGGACGAGCCTCCGGTGGCGTGGTCAACCTGACAACGAAATCCGGAACGAATGCCCTCCACGGCTCCGGTTGGGAGTTCAATCGCCTCTCCGCCTACACGGCGAATACCTATCAAAACGATGCGCTGAACAACGCATTCCTCGCATCCGGCGGCACCGGAGCGCTCCCACAGCCGAAGGGCACCTATGGAGGTCCGCAGAACAACGTGCCAGACTTTGCACGCAGCGACCGTTACAACGATTGGGCCATCTATGGGCAGGACAGCTACAAGATAACCCCGCGATTCACGCTGAACTATGGTCTGCGCTACGAGCACTATGGCGTCCAGCACAACAACAACCAGAACCTCGATTCCAACTTCTATTACGGGTCCGGCTCCAACATCTTCGAGCAGGTCGCGTCGGGACAGGTCTACACCGCTCCCAATAGCCCCATCGGCCAGCTCTGGTCTCCGAGGTGGGGCACGGTCGGTCCTCGCGTCGGCTTCGCCTACGATGTGTCCGGAGACGGCAAGACAAGTCTTCGC
>DASXGY010000094.1:0-2214 GCA_036488835.1 Acidobacteriaceae bacterium | reverse complement strand
CGTGGACTGCGGGAAGGACTTCATCTTCACCGCCGGCGAGCAGTTGTTTTTTCACGACAAACAGTTTCACAACGACCCGAAGCGCTGTAAGGCGTGCAAGCTGAAGCGGGGCGGCGGTTCCAGCGTGCGGGCAGAGACCCGTACGCACTGCTCAGTATGCGGGCAGGAGACCACGGTCCCGTTCCGTCCGACGCAGGGACGGCCGGTGCTGTGCCGGTCCTGCTTCGAGCAGAATCGGCGTGCGCCAGCGACCGGGCAATCGGCCGGCGGGACGGCAGGGGAACCCATCGTTGCAGCGATGGCCCCGTCGGCCGATTCGGCTGAAACTGTGGGCACCGAGGTGAAGTCGGTGGGCTAGAAGAGTTCCTCTGCGGGGACCCGCTGGGCCAGCGCACTTCATGATGGGTGTCGGGACGACGTGAAAGCAGATTTGCCGGCGGCGGTGCGCCCGCGCATCCGCGACTGGCGAGTCAGGTCGTCTTCATCGGTTTCTGCGCGATCAGAGCATCGGCACGAGCTGCAAGTCAAAGCGTTGGCACGAGCTCAGGTCAGAGCATCGGCCCGAGCTGAAAGTCAGCTTGAGGCTGTAGCCTTGCGCCGTACGCCGTTGCTCTTCCGGGGGGCGGCAGCAACGTAGTCGGCCTGGACGCCCGGCTTGGCCTTCTGCTTCTTGTCCTCGTGGGTCACCAGCAGGGCTTCGATCTGCAGCAGCAGGTCGTTGGTGTTCATCGGCTTGACCAGCATCTGGTCGGCGCCGGCATTCTCCCACTCCTCGCCGGGCAGCGGGAATGCGGTGAGCATGGCGACGGCGGGATCGTACTCGGCTTCGCGAGCGGCACGCACAACTTCAATGCCCGCGCGCTCGTTTTCCATACGCATGTCGGTGATGACCATGTGGTAGGGGTGGGCGCGAATCTTGGATTTGGCCTCGCGCGCAGAGGCCGCGGTCTCCACGTCGAAGCCGTGGAGCTCGAGAACCGCCTTCAGCGTAAGCAGGATCGCGAGTTCGTCATCTACAAGCAGAATGCGTCGTTTCATAGGTAACTTCCTCACTTCACCATACCAGCAAGGGCCCGGTGGAAGCCTTGCGGCGACTCTCTCCGCAACTCCAACTAGACTGGGGAACGTGGAAGGATATCACGTAGAAAACTTCGGTTGCCGGGCGAGCCAGGCGGACGGGGATGCGCTGGCGGCGGAGCTTTCGCGCGCCGGAGGCCGGGCCGTCCCGGCAGCGAATGCAACCATAGTGGTTCTGAATACCTGCGCGGTGACCGCCGAGGCCGAGCGGACGGCACGCAGCTATCTGCGACGGGTGAAGCGGGAGAATCCCCAGGCGCAGGTAGTCGTGACCGGCTGCTATGCGCAGCGCGCTCCTGACGAGGTGGCGCGACTGGGCGGGGTGGACGCGGTAGTGGGCAATAGCCACAAGGGACTGCTGGGCGATGTGATTGCGCGGATGCAGGAGCAGGCGCGTGGCGACGCCACAGCGGCGAGTGGATTCGTGTCATTGCGGGAGGTGACGGGAGCGCGCGAGGTGACGGGGGCCAATGTAGCCGCCGCGCGCGGCGTGCCGGTGCTTGTGGATGATCGCTTTGCGCACGCCAACCTGGCCGCGGAGGATCTGGCGGCGTCGAATGACACGCGCCCAAACCTGAAGGTGCAGGATGGCTGCGGGAATCGCTGCTCGTTCTGCATCATTCCGACGACGCGGGGCGGCAGCCGCTCGGTTCCTTTAGAGACTGTGCTTGAGCGAGTGCGGCGCTTTGTGGATGCGGACGGAAAGGAACTGGTGCTCTCCGGCATCAATCTCGGGCGCTGGAGTCGGGATTTCGAGCGTCCGGCTCGATTGGAGGATCTGGTGTCGGCCATCCTGGAGCGGACGGCGCTGCCGCGGCTGCGCATCAGCTCGGTGGAGCCGATGGACTGGAGCGCGGATCTGCTGGCGCTTTATGCCCAATACGGGCGCGAGGATGCGGCGAGGACCGGTCCGCGGCTGGCGCGGCATGCGCATCTGCCGCTGCAGTCCGGCGCGGACTCGACGCTACGCGCCATGCACCGGCGCTATCGGCCGTGGCATTACGCGCAGAAGGTGGCGACCATCCGCGAGGCGATGCCAGACGCGGCAATCGGAGCGGATGTGATGGTCGGCTTTCCCGGCGAAACCGATGCGCTCTTCGAGGAGAGCTATCGATTCATCGCACAGCAGCCGTTCAC
>DASXGY010000043.1:0-3283 GCA_036488835.1 Acidobacteriaceae bacterium | reverse complement strand
CACCGCAGAGGTCATGCCGCCACTCACCCCCAACCAGCGCTGGCAGGCGCGGATCGATTCCGTTGCCTTCACTCTGTTTGCTTTTGTCGGCCGCTTCATCGTCATGGTCTTTTTCATCGGCGACGTGCTGATGAGCGCGCGGCTCTTGCTCATCGGCCTGTTCGCCATCATCGATCGCCTGCGCCATCGCAGGGTGCCGGAGGTAGCCGCCGGTTTCGCACCGCGCGTGGCCGTACTGATTCCCGCCTACAACGAGGAGAAGGTCATCGTCCGGACGATCCGCTCCGTGCTCAATTCGGATTACGAGAATCTGCGCGCGATTGTCATCGACGACGGGTCCAGCGACCGCACGTACGAGGTTGCGCGCGAGGCCTACCGTGACGAGATTGCCGCGGGGCGCCTGCAGGTGCTGAGCAAGCCGAATGCAGGCAAAGCAGAAGCGCTCAACTACGCCATTGGCCTGCTCACCGAGGACTACTACGTCGGCATCGACGCCGATACCGTGATCGCCCGCGATGCTGTTTCCAAGCTCATATGCCACTTTGCAGATCCGCAGGTGGGCGCGGTGGCCGGTAATGCCAAGGTCGGCAATCGCGTGAATCTATGGACGCGCTGGCAGGCGCTGGAGTACATCACCAGCCAGAACTTCGAACGCCGCGCACTCGATCTCTTCAACGTCGTCACCGTGGTGCCCGGCGCCATCGGCGGCTGGCGCACGGAGGCGACGCGCCAGGGCGGCGGCTATCCCATCAATACCGTTGCTGAAGATGCCGACCTCACCATGAACCTGCTCGAACAGGGCTATAAGGTCATTTACGAAGATCAGGCGCTCGCTTTCACCGAAGCGCCCATCGACGCGAAAGGCCTGATGCGGCAGCGCTTCCGCTGGTCCTTCGGCACCTTGCAGGCGGTCTTCAAACACAAGCAGGCCTTCACCAAGAATCGCGCGATGGGCTTCTTTGCTCTGCCCAACATCCTCATCTTCCAGATCCTGCTGCCGCTGGTGTCACCGTTGATCGACCTCATGTTCGTCTATGGCACGATCCAGTATTTGCTCGACCGGCACTTTCACCCGGACACGGCCGATGCCGCGGGCTTCAAAAAACTGCTCACCTACTTCCTCACCTTCCTCATCATCGATTTCGTAACCTCGGCGCTGGCGTTTTCGCTGGAGCGCAGACATCCGGCGAAACGTGGCGACGGCTGGCTGCTCTTCCATATCTGGCTGCAGCGCTTTGCCTATCGGCAGGTCTTCTCCGTTGTGTTGTTCAAGACCATCAAACGTGCGATCGATGGCCGCCCCTTCAACTGGGACAAGATCGAGCGCACCGCGAAGATGTCGAAGCAGGCGGAGAAGATCGCTGCTGGGACGTAGAGAGCGCTCTCGCGGCTAACTAACCCACTCGCCCTTGCGCATCAATGGCTCCGTCGCTCCCGCCGCCGTGATGCCATCCAGGTCGATCTCCCCCGAGCCGATCATCCAGTCCACGTGGATCAGGCTGTCGTTCGCGCCCTTTTCTGCCAGCGCTGCGGTATTCATGGTGTCGCCGCCGCGGATACAGGTGCTGTATGCCTGTCCCAGTGCGATGTGGCTGGCCGCATTCTCATCGAACAGCGTATTCGAGAAGAGCAGTCCGCTCGCCGCAATTGGCGACGAGTGCGGCACCAGTGCCACCTCTCCCAGTCGGCTCGCGCCCTCGTCGGTTTCGAGCATCTTGCGCAGCACCGTCTCGCCCTGCGATGCATGCGACTCCACTACGCGCCCACCCTCGAAACGAACCTGAATGCCCGCGATCAGCGTGCCCTGGTACGAGAGCGGTTTGGTACTGGTCACCGTGCCCTCCACACGCTTGCAATGGGGAGTGGTGAAGACCTCCTCGGTCGGAATGTTCGGGATGCACGCCAGTCCATTGCCCGCAGTCGTACCGCCGCCCATCCACACGTGGTCGTCAGCCAGACCGACGCGAAGATCCGTGCCCGGCCCGCGGAAGTGCAGGGTGCTGTATCGCCGGTCGTTCAGCAGGGCCGCCCGTTTGCGAAGTCCATCGTCATGCGCGCGCCACGCCGCCACCGGATCGGGCGCGTCCACGCGGGACGCGGCAAAGATCGCATCCCACAGCTTTGCCATCGCCACTTTCTTGGTCTCGGCAGGAAACACGGCCGCAGCCCACGCCGGTGTAGCGGCCGCCACGATCGTCCAGTTGATCGCGTGCCGTGTGATCAGCTCCATCGCCGGCCGGCTTGCCTTCGAAAATGCGCGGTTTGCGCGTCCCACCTTCTCCGGATCTTCCTTCGCCAGCAGCGCGGGATTGGCCCCGGCGATCGCCATGCGGGCCGCATTGTTGCGGAAGGCCTGAGCCACGCCGTCCTGCAGCCAGGTCGCTGCCGTGTCGAAGCTCGCATCGGGCGCGTAGCGGAAGCGAGCCAGCGTCGCTTCATCGTCGGTGTAAAAGGTCGTCACCAGTGACGCACCCGCCCGGTAGGCATGCTCGGTGATGCGCCGTACCAGCGGCAGCGCGTCCAGAGACGCGGTGATCAGCAGTTCCTGTCCTCGTGCCAGCCCCAGCCCAACTTCGATCGCGACCGCTGCCAGCCGATCCAAACGCGCAGCATGGCTCGCGTCATTCTTCTTTGCCTGTGGCTTGGTCGTAGATAGTGCGGGCGCTGGCGCGGCTGTGCTCATCGTGAATCTCCCTCTCTCGAATGTATCGCGGGAAGGGAACTCGCCGCTCCCACAGGCACCCGCCCAGACAGCGACAGAGGCCAGACAGGCACAGGCTCTGGCTTGCTACAATCCGCCTATCACCCGCCGATATCGAACCAGGAGCCGCTCCATGTCCGAAGCCCCCGCCGTCACAGAGTTTTTTACCGCACTGGATGCCCGCATTGCCCGTTACGACCTGCTGCAGCACCCCTTCTATCAGGCATGGTCCAAGGGTGAGCTGACCCGCGACGAGCTGCGGGAATACGCATCCGAGTACTGGCACCATGTCTCCGCGTTTCCGACATACCTGAGCGCGCTACATGCACGTCTGGAGGACGCGCCGTTGCGCCGCACCGTCCTGGAGAACCTGGCTGACGAGGAGGGTTTGCCCGCGGGTCGGGCCCATAGCGATCTATGGATGGACTTCGCCGCCGGGATGGGAGCGGATTCTGCCACGGTACGCGGGCGCACACTCCAGCCGGAGACGGCGGCGCTCATTGCCCACTTTCGCAATGCGATGCAGGATTCGCCGGCGGCGGCACTGGCCTCGCTCTACAGCTACGAATCACGCGTGCCCGC
>DASXGY010000503.1:0-16285 GCA_036488835.1 Acidobacteriaceae bacterium | reverse complement strand
GGATCGATGCCGCGAAAGCCGGCCAGCACCGGTTGCACCGCGAAGGGCAGACTATAGAGGATGGAGCCGATCACCAGCCCCCAGAACGTAAACGCCAATGGGTGCCCGACGAGGCGCACCAGCAGCCTCCCCGGCGCCGTGGCAGGTCCCAGCAGCACTAGCAGATAGAAGCCAAGCACGGTTGGCGGCAGCACCAACGGCAGTCCTACGCCGGCCTCTAGCACATGCGCAACCCAGCTCCGCGACCGCGCAAGCCACGCCGAGAGCACCAGAGCCAGCGGCAGCAGGATCGCCGTGGTTACAGCAGCCAGTCGCAGTGTAAGGAGCAGTGCCTGCTGGTCCATCTCTGCAAGGGTAGCTCACCGCGCTACTCTCGCCATCTCACTTTGTTAGATGGTTCAGCGGTCTTCCAGGATAAGTGTGGAGTTTTTGAAGTCGAAGGTGACGGATTTAAATCGGCTCAGAACGTCCTGGCCGACGAGGCCATCGGCGTCCAGGAACTTGAAGGCCCCGACAACTACGTTCTGATGAAATGAACAATGGCTTTTTCGCAGGTCCGAGTCTCCGAGAACGAACCCTACGGGAAGCCGGGAAGCCAGCACGCTCCCTTTCGCCATGTTGATCGTGATTCTTGAATCCGTCTCCAGGGTGGGAACCACCCTCAACGTGAATGTGGTGAGAGCCGCGCCCGTGTCTATTAACAGCGTCGCTCGCACCCCGTTCACCCGCCCCTGAACGTAGATCAAGCCATCATGCACCTGGAAAGGGACTCGATATTCCCCCGCGCGAATCGCCGGCGCAGCGTCTTCTCCGGATGCTGGCCACAGGCCGCCGGTCATGGCCAGCAATCCGGCGATCGCGATTATCGCTCGTCCAAGCATCATTTGCCTTCACTTGCGCAGAAGCGTCTGCGTTCTCTCGCATTTGCCGCGATTCCCGAAATTCATACCGATTTCCGGTGAGCCGCGACCGATTTGCACCTGCAGGGCAAACCCTCTAACGCCGACCTGTGTCACCAGTTCCGGAACGCATCCCCCTGCTCCACGGTACGAACGACGCCGTGCAGAGGGTTCATTCCGAAATGATTAATGGCAGACGTATCCCCGAAGCTCATCGCGATGTTCGAGAAGGTGACGCTGTTTCCCCCGGTGATATCGATCGTCATCGGCGAGAGGCCTGACCCAAAGGGCGGCGGAAGAGCTCCGTTCCCCGTAATCGTGGCATCCTTGCTCGTCGTCACTCTAAATCCACCCGTGATCGTCGAAACTTCGCCTCCAACCAGAGTGATGTGGTGGGTATGTGCGTTGCGATCCGCGGGATTGTTCAAGTCGCCACCACCGTTCTGCACTACCCCAAGGTCGGAGCGCTCCATGGTCAGGGCCGCGGAAAAATCGGCCTTACCGGACCTCTCGTTCACGATCAACGTCCAGTGGCCGCGAACCTCCCACGGGCCGCCAGTGGATGCGGGCGTATAGTCATTGATCGTTCCGCTAAACTTTATTTGTTTCGAATTTTGAGCCAGAGCGCCGGTTCCTGCCGCCAACGCCAGAACCGTAATGACACCTACCATCCACCCGGCAGCTTTGCTTTTCATGAAATACCTCCGATTTGAGCTTCATGTCGTTGTCACCGAAGGGAACGTCAGGTCCGTGCGGGGAAGTTACGGCCCAGGAATTACATTTCGGCGATTTCCCGTTTGAAACGCACGGACACAATCGGACGCCGGGGCGAGCGCCTGCAAGCAGCAAGGCACAGAACTGCTGCTGTGCCTCGACTTACCGTCGAATGCAGTCTTTTGCCGTCCCTTGCCAAGCAGAGGAGGCTACAATTCGGTTCCGGGCTCCTTAAACAACCGCCGACCAATGAGGAGATCGCGATGGGCGCACCACCATCCGAGAGACCGGTTGAAGATCGGCTGGATTCGTGGAAGGAAATCGCGGCATACCTCAACCGCGACGTGACGACAGTCCAGCGCTGGGAAAAGCGAGAGGCGATGCCCGTCCATCGGCATCTCCACGATAGGATGGGCTCGGTCTATGCTTCCCGGGCGGAGTTGGACGCGTGGACGCGCAGTCGCAATCTTCGTGCAGCGCAGAACGGGAACGAGGTCACCACTACCCCCACTCCCCCTGCTGTGCGGCCGCAGCCGGAGACACCCACCTTCTTTACCCGATGGAGGTTCGCCCTGCTGCTCGTTGCCGCTGCGGCCACCGTGGCCATCGGCCTAGCGCTCTGGCTTCAGAGGACGGAATACTTCTGGCGAAATCCCCTCGCTGACGCACGCTTTGGGACGGTCACCGACTTCGAAGGCAGAAAGGAGGCCGCCGCCATCTCACGCGACGGCCAATTCGTCGCCTTCCTCTCCGACCGGGACGGACAGATGGACGTCTGGGTGACGCAGGTCGGTTCAGGGCAATTTCACAACTTAACCCACGGCACCGTGCCGGGACTCGTGAATCCTTCGATCCGCTCTCTGGGCTTCTCCCCTGATGGCTCCCTTGTCACATTCTGGGTCCGCCAGCAAAATGCTTCGAATGCGGGCGACATCAGCATCTGGGCGGTATCAACCCTGGGCGGACAGCCGACGCCATATCTCGAAGGCGTAGCTGAGTTCGCCTGGTCGCCGGACGGCTCGCGGCTCGCCTACCACACGCCCGGTGCCGGCGATCCCCTCTTCGTCTCCGATGGCACCCCGCGGCCGGGAGGCCGCCCTATCTTCACCGCGCCTGCCGGACTTCACGCTCACTTTCCCCTGTGGTCGTCCGACGCGGCATTCATCTACTTCGTCCAGGGCGCACTCCCCGACAAATTGGACATCTGGCGTATCCCTTCTGCCGGCGGAGCTCCCCAACGGATCACGTCGCACAACGCCTATGTAAGCCATCCCGTCCTGCTGAATCGGCATACCTTGATGTATCTGGCGAGCGATCCCGATGGCTCGGGGCCCTGGCTTCATAGCATGGACGTCGACCATCGCGTTCCCCACCGTCTCAACGTGGGCCTCGACCGCTACACCTCGCTGGCCGCCAGCGCGGACGGCCGCCGTCTGGTTGCCACGGCCGCGAGCACCAGGAGAACACTCTGGCGTTTGCCGATCTCTGACTCACCTGCCGCCATGTCAGCGGCCCCGCCCATCTCGCTGACCACCGGCACAGGATTCTCGCCAAGACTGGGTCCGAATTATCTCCTATATGTTTCCGCGGCCGGCACGACCGAGGGCATCTGGAAGCTCGTCAATGGAACCAGCACCGAGTTGTGGCGTGGTGAGGGAGCGGAGGTCATTGGCGGCCCCGCAATCTCTCCCGATGGACATTACGTCGCATTCTCGGTCAGCCAACGTGGGCGGCCGCTCTTGTACATCATGCAGGCCGACGGCACGAACGCCCGGATCGTAACCGATTCGCTCAATCTCCAGGGAGCTCTAGCGTGGGCGCCGGATGGGCAATCGATCCTCTCGGCCGCGAACGATCACGGTGTCCCTCACCTCTTTCGCATATCGATCGACGGTCGCGCCCCCACTGTTTTTGTCAGCGAGTATTCGGTCGATCCTGCGTGGGCGCCCGACGGCCGCTTCGTGATCTACTCGGGGCCCGATATCGGCACCACGCTTTCGGTGAAAGCCGTCACTCCCGAGGCCATACCGCACCCTTTGCCGTCATTGCTACTGACGCGCGGGGCGCGTCGCGTCGTCTTCCTGCCCGGAGGAAAGTCACTCGTCGTTTTGCGTGGAGACATTCAACACAAGAATCTCTGGCTCGTTGACCTGGAAACAGGTGCGGAGCGTCAGTTGACTGATCTGCCTTCAGACTTCGACATTCGCGACTTCGACATCAGTCCAGACAGCCATGAGGTCGTTCTCGAACGAATGCAGGAGCATTCCGATGTGATCATGCTGGACCTTCCCCGACAGTAACCCGCTCAGATCCACTCTTGCCGTGCCGAACCAGCCTATCTGGAGTCAATGGCGGGGAGCATAGTAGCCGGCGCGTATGGCGATGCTGCCGACACGTTGTGGAGCGTGTAGTTCGACGCGGTGGAAAGATCCGTCGCGTTTCAACTCTGCCGGTGTATAGACGAGACGATATTGATTGCGGAGATTTGCCTCGATAATTTGCAGGTCGCTATAAATTGCTGAGTCCGAGTCATCGTCATAGAAGACCCGGCCTCCACTCTTCGCTGCCAGTTCCGCCAAGGTCCTCGAACCCGTGGAGAAACCGGTCTCCGGCTCAGCGCGAAAGATATAGATGGCAGTGTTGGTGCGTTGGCACAGGTCAACCGCTTCGTCGAGAGAGGTACGGCTCGCGTTGTCCTCGCCATCGGAAAATAGCAGGATAAAGTTTCCGCTGTCCGTGCTATCGAGGGTACGGAACTGGTTGAAACACGCCCGGTAGATGCTGTCGAAAATGGCTGTGCCGCTGATGCGGCTCTGGCCATCCGGGGTGAACCTGCGAATGCCTGCAGTGAGTGCCGCTGCATCGCTTGTCCAGGACTGTACCACCCCGGACTGAGAGTCGAAATCCATGACGAACGCCTGATCGGTCCGTTGTCGTAACAGCCGCTGAGCGTATTCGATGGAGATAGCCCGGTTGCGGGAAACGTACTCCTGCATGGACCTGCTCGTATCCATGAGAATACCGGCGCGGATGGGAAAGTCCCGCAGGGAATGGAAGGCAACGATTCTGCGTGGCGATCTGCCGTTGTCGAGGATACTCAGCTCATCCAGTTTCAGGTCATTGACGGGAAGCCCGTGCGCATCGGCGGCATGGAAGGTAAGGCTGACCTCATCCACAGAGACGGTGAAGCTGTACGAAGGCAGGTGTTGAGCCTTACTCTGCGCCTCCGCGTGATTCGCATTGGCACAGATGCCAAGGAGCAGGGCGCAGAGTATCCAAGAGTGACGCAGACTGGCGCATCGCGCGGACATTCCGAAGTTTATAGCTCCGTGCGCAGGCGGCACTCTTGGCATCCCATTCATCGCATTGCGGTCTATGTGCCCTTCGCCGCTACTTCGCCTTCTCCAGAGCTTTCGCACCGTCAAGATGTTTTTGCAGCGTCGGCAATGTCTGCTCCGCATAAGACTTCAGCGCCGGATTCTGGGCATCCGTCGATTCCTTCTTGTATACGGCGATCGCTTTGGTATGTCCGGCGATCATCTCTTGAACATAATGCCGATCGAATGCTGCCCCCTTCAGTTTCTGGAAGGGATCGATCATCGCCTTATTGTGTTCGGCGTCGATCGCATCCGGCATCTTGAGACTGGCCTGCTGGGCGACGCCGTATAGCTGATGGAAGTCCTGGGTGTGATCGGTCGCCAGCATCTGACCGTAATCTTTGACGGGCTGCGCGGATGCTGTGGATTCCGCCAACTGTCCCAGGTTGGCTTCCACCATGTCGGTCTGAGCGGCGAAATCGACAAATTGTTGGTCGCTCATGGCCGCCCCTCCTGCGGCCTTCTTCTCTTTGGCCAGCGCAGGCACGGAGCAGAGAGCGATACAGCAAACGGCTGAAAGGATACGTTTCATCAGATTCCTCCGAATTCGAAAATCTAACTGCGGATAGTTAGATGCGATGCACGACTTGCCATAGGGGCGACGTGATTCCGGCAACTGACTTAAGCAGAGCGGCTACGGCGCCGGCGCCAGTCCACCCTGCTGAAGCTGCTGCACCACTGCGGGCGAGTGCAGATAGCCCAGGAACGTAACTGCGCCTTTGGCATTCGCGCCGCCCTTCAATGCAACAGCGCCTTGCAGGATCGGCGGATAGGCATTCTGCGGCACTGCAACGTAGTGCCCCTGCGCCGTCAGGGTGAGCGCCGAAGTCAGCGAGATGAGGCCCACATCCGCATTGCCGCTGCTGGCGAACTGTGCCGCCTGCGCAATGTTCTCCGCCGTTCGCAGCTTGGGCTCGACCGCCGGCAGCAGCGCCAAACTGGTGAGGGCCTGCACAGCGGCGCGGCCATACGGCGCATGCTCCGGGTTGGCAATGGCGATGCTGTGAATCGCCGACGATGCAAGCAACTGCATCGTGAGCGGACCCGCGCCGCTCTGGCTACGCGTCCACAGCACCAGGGTGCCGCGGGCGTAGGGTCGCGCGGCGCCGCCGGCTGCCGCAAAGCCGTCGTTCACGATCTTCTGCGGAAGCGCCATATCCGCGGAAAGGAAAACGTCGAAGGGCGCGCCGTTCTCGATCTGCGTAGCCAGCGTCGCCGAGGAGGCGAAAGACGCCTCCACGTGCTGCCCGGTCTGATTCTCGTAGCTGGTGAGCAGGGCAGGGAGCAGTGGCTCGAGATCTGCCGCCGCCGCAACGCGAAGTGGTGGCTGCGCCTGGGCATGGAGCGGCGCGTTACTGTGCGGGAGCAACACAGCGAGCGCAATCGAGGCAAGGCAGGACCACCATCGCGTGCGTGCGTTCGTTCGCGGCTTATGCATCTGTCATCCTATCTTCGTTTCATGGCGGCGCGGGGCGCAGCTCAACCAATGCCGATGCGAGATTCTGATTCACCGCTTCAGACACGGAGCAGCATCACCTCGGTGGACTTAATCAGTGCCGCCGCGGTCTCGCCCACTTCCAGTTGCAGCTCGCGCGCGGCATCGGATGTAATCAATGACGTGATGATCTGGCCGCCGATGGAAAGCTTGATCTGCGCCAGCAGCCCCTCGATCTTGATCTCGACAATGCGCCCGACCAGCTGATTACGGCCGCTTACTGTTCGCAACATCTGCCGCTTGGGCGTCTCCGCGCGTCGCGCCTTGTGCAGCAGGCTGTCCAGCTCGGCCTCCGGAATGCGATAGTGTCCTCCCGGCGTCTTGATCGCCTTCAGCTTGCCGCGGTAGAGCCATTGCTTCATGGTGGGATAGGAGATGCCGAGGCGAAGTGCCGCCTCACGCGGAGAAAGTAGACCGGCCATTTGTACGAAGTATACGATTTTTTCCAGTTTGCTGAAGCGCGACGAGGCCGCGATGGTCGGCAGGCGCTCGCGGCCAGTAATATGCGAAACGATGACCACAAAAGTACCTAAGTTTTATTTACTTTTCCGGTTCGCACCGCCTACCTTCTCACCCGTGGGCAGTTCTGGGGGAGGGCTGCTCTAGCGCCTGTGGCTCCTGTGTGGGCCACGGGCGCTTTTGCTTTCCACAACCCGGCAATCCCCAAATTCCCGATACCCGATAAGATAGCTAGAGGCTGCTCCCGGGCTTGCGACTTTTGACGCCCTTCTGCATCTGTATAAGGGCACATCTGACGTACAAATCGCGCCTGGATGTGCATGCGAAGGGCAGTTTGGGACACAAGTTGGAGCCGGTTTAGGTGTCCAGATGGAGGAAGAATGGCAGGTCATGGCATTACTGAGGTCAACGACGCGAACTTCGAACAGGAGGTTCTGAAGTCTAACGAACCCGTCCTGGTGGACTTTTGGGCGGCCTGGTGCGGCCCATGTCGCGCGCTGGCCCCGATCGTCGATGAGGTGGCCGCGGCCTATCAGGGCAAGCTTAAGGTCATGAAGATGGATGTGGATCACAATGCGTCCACCCCCGCCCGCTATGGCATTCGCGGCATTCCCGCGTTGCTGCTCTTCAAGGGCGGCAAGGTAGCGGAGCAGATCGTCGGCTATGTCCCCAAGGAAACGATCGACAAGAGCGTGGCTAAGGTGCTGGCCACCCCCACTACGGTGGCGTAAGGAAATTTTCAAGACGCAAGAGAAATGGCCCGGCAGGATTGCCGGGCCGTTTTTGTGATCTAGAGCCAGATCAGGCGTATTTGCGCAGGATGCCCAGCACACGGCCCTGAATCGCGAGTTGCTCCGCTGGTACGTAGATCGGCGCCATCTCCACATTCGAGGGCTGGAGCCGCACCTGGTCGCCTTCCATGTAGTAGCGCTTTAAGGTAGTCTCGCTGCCGCGCACCAGCGCAACGATGATCTCCCCGGGGCGGGCGGTCTTCACGCGCTCCACCAGCACATAATCGCCATTCACGATGTGCTCGTCGCGCATGGAGTCGCCCCGTACTTCGAGCGCGTAAACGTCTTTGTTACCAATAATGTCTCCGAGCGAAATGGATTCCGAGGCTTCGGCAGCATCCACTGGAAAGCCAGCGGCAATCCGGCCGACCAGCGGCAGCCGGTCCGAAGGCCGGGACTTGGTCTTGGGCGGCAAAATATCAATGGAACGGCTGCGATTGTGGGCTCGCTCAAGCAGCCCCTTCTTCTGCAGGTTCGTGACGTGCTTGTGCACCGTAGCCAGCGATTTGAGATTGAGCCCCCGAGCGATCTCATCGAAGGATGGGGAGTATCCATTCTCTTCCACGAAGCCGCTGATGTAATCGATCACTTCTTTTTGTCGGCGTGTGACGGACATGCCGCGATTGTAGCGAAGAAACAGCGAAATGTGGCGAAGAAATCTTCGCCAAGGTCATTCCGTGTTCCCAATTTGGCATTAATGTCCCGAGGCGTACCAAAAGCGAAATCTAGGCGAAGGAAAAACAAAGCAATATCTTGCCAAGGAGTCCCATTTGACGAGATGGTGTCTCTGCAAGCCGGGAATCAACCGGCGCTGAGAAGAGGAAGCCTTGAGAATCCTGATTGCTGAACATGAAACTGCCCTGGGAATGTTTGTCGCGCGGTCGCTCGAAAAAGAGGAGTACACGGTCACGCTCGCAGGAGACGGTGCTGCGGCTGCCGCCGCGATCGCCAGCGCGGACTACGACCTCTTTCTACTGGATCTGGACCTTCCGGGAGAGGTAGGCATGGGTGTCCTGGAGCTGGCGCGCACGCTGGGCAATGGCATGCGGGTGCTGGTCCTGACGGCCCAGGCCGCGGAGCTTGAAACCCGCATCGCCTGCCTGGAAGCGGGCGCGGACGACTGCATGATGAAGCCCTTCGCCATGCGGGAGTTGAAGGCGCGCTGCCGTGCGCTGGTCCGCCGCCAGGATGAGGGCGCCGTGCTGCGCTGTGGCGGCCTGGAGCTGAACCGCCTGCAGCAGTCGCTCGAATGCGGGCAGGAGTCGATTGCGCTGAGCCGCCGCGAGTTCGGTCTGCTCGAATACCTGATGCTCAATCGCGGCCGCTGCGTCTCCCGCACGACGCTGCTGGAGCGCGTCTGGAGCACGAGCGACGGGGGAAACACCAACGTTGTCGATGTCTACATCAACTATCTGCGCCGCAAGCTGGGGTCCAGCGGCTCGTTGATCGAAACCGTTCGCGGCCAGGGCTATCGCATCGCCGGGCTGGAAGCCGACAAAGCGACGCAATCCGTGCCGCTGCCGATGCTTCCGGCGGCGTTCCAGCAAGCGGCTATGCAGTCGTAGCGCCACTATTCCTCAAAGCAAAAAGTGAAAAGAGAGGTCCACAATGGCAACAGCTTCTGTCATGACGAAAAATGCAGCGTCTGTCCTGGTGTTGAGCACCGATGCTGCGGTCCGCGCCCGCCTTCGCAGCGCGCTCACGGCGCAGCGATGGGAAGTTTATGAAGCAGACGGAGGCGCGGCCGCCCTCCTTCTGATGGAGCGGACGCATCCGCATGCGACATTGTTGGATGGCCCGCTACCCGATCTGCATCTAGAGGATTTTGCGGACGAAGTCCGGTCCAGCCATCCCACCATGGACCTGATTGCCCTCGACGGTGCACTTGCAGGATTGCCGGAAGCCGTCCGAAGTCCGCGGCGCGGTGAGTTGTTGCAAGTATTGCGCGCCGTATGCGAGGAGGCGTCCTCGCCGGTGATTCCCGACACGGAATCGTCAACCCGAACGGCGGTGGTGACAATCGTCCCGCGTTCGGGCGCCAAGCTTCCACCGCGCTCGACTCCACCAGCCTCTGCCGTGACTGAGATATCCGTGCGGCTGCCAGAATTGATCGGAGACTCGGACCGGATGCTCGAGGTGAGCCGTCGTATCCGTCTGGTGGCGAAGCGCAGGACCACGGTGCTGATCCAGGGCCCGACCGGGACCGGGAAAGAGGTAGTGGCGCACGCTCTCCATCGCTTGAGCCCGCGCGCCGACCGGCCTTTTGTCGCGCTGAACTGCGCGGCCATTCCCGAGGCATTGCTGGAGGCCGAGCTCTTCGGTCATGCCCGCGGCGCCTTTACCGGGGCAGTGCAGCGGCGGACGGGACGGATTGAGGCGGCAAACGGGGGCACGCTCTTTCTGGATGAGATCGGGGAGATGCTCCTTGCGCTTCAGTCAAAGCTGCTGCGGTTTCTGGAGAGTGGGGAACTGCAGAGGGTCGGAGAAAACGAGACGGTGCGGGTCGACGTCCGGATTGTTGCCGCCACGCATCAGCCACTCGCCCGCCGCGCGCAGGAGGGCAGCTTTCGGGCGGATCTCTTCTACCGTCTCGCCGTCTTTCGCATCCATACACCGGCGCTTGCCGAGCACCTCGATGACCTGCCCGCGCTGGTGGAGCACCTCCTGAGAGGAGCCGCGGGTGACGAGGTTGCGAAGCAACTCGGCGAAGAGGCCTTCGGACGGCTGGCGGCGCACTCGTGGCCCGGTAACGTACGCGAGCTGCAACATGTTCTCGAGCGGGCTTGCATCCTGGCCGAGGACCGCCCGGTCATTACCGCGGACGAGATCGAGTTCGACCTGCCTTAGAAAACACTAAGGGCCAACACTCTCACTCTGGTACGGGGATTGCATTGGACAGGATAAGCGCAACTGCGACATCGCAGGCGCGCTGATCTTCGCAGTGCAGGACGCTGTAATGGATATCACCACGCCACTGGCCGATCAGCTTACGAGCTACATGGACCTAGCCGCCGCACAGTTGAAGGCGACGGCCACCAACATGGCGAATATCGATACTCCGGGGTTTCACACGGTGGGGTTCGATTTCGAGGCGGAGATGCAGCGGGCGCTCAGCGGAGAGGGCGCGTCCGGAACATCCGCAGCGCCGCAACTGCAGGAAGTCGATGGATTGCTGGCGCGTCCGGATGGCAACAACGTGTCGATGGATCGCGAAGGGCTGGCTATGGCAGAGGCACAACTCAAGTTCCGCACCGGTGTGGAGCTGGCGAAGCGCGAATATGCCCGCGTGCTGGATGCGATCCACGCCGACAGCAAGTGATGGCGAGCGAGAGGAGACGGCGCAGATGAATCTCTTTGGCTTACTCGGAGTGAGCGGATCGGCGCTGACTGCCGAGCGGGTCCGCGCAGAGGTGACGGCCTCCAACATGGCCAATGCGGAGACGACGCGCACCGCGGACGGCAAGCTCTTCCAGCGCCAGCATGTGATCTTCCAGTCAGCCGGACCGGCGAGCAACGACGTCACGACCGGCGGCATGCTGGGTGGCAGTTTTGCCAGCACGCTGCAGAGCCAACTGAGCGCCGCTGCTTGGAATGGAGCCTCGCCGGCTGCAACGGCGGACGAGGGCGGAGTGGAGATCGCCGGCATCGTCACGGACCAGGGTCAAGGACTGCGGCGCTACGATCCGGGGCATCCGGATGCGGACAAGGACGGTTACGTGACCTATCCCGACATCGACCCACTGACCGAGATGGTGGATTTGATGGGTGCGACGCGCGCATATGGACTGAACGTCTCGGCGGTGCAGGCGACCAAGAGCATGATCGGGGCCTCGCTGGACATCTTGAAGTAATCAGAAACGGCTGAACACATTCAGGAACGAGAGATCGACGAGGACGCTCATGCCCATCCCACCCGTAACCGGCCTGCCGCCGGTACAGCTTTCGCAAATCAGCGGTGCGGCTGCCACCGCGCAGCCTGGCGCGCCGTTCGCGGCGCTGATGCGCAATGCGATGCAGCAGATGCAGACGCTGGAGGGCAACGCTACCCAGGCCGTGGATGGATTGATGACCGGCAGTGGAACAGACATTCACACGGCAATGATCGCTACCCAAAAGGCGGATCTCGCTTTCGAGATGGCGCTTGCATTCCGCAATAAGGCAGTGGGCGCCTATCAGCAGTTGATGAGTACGCAGTTCTGATCTTCGACTAAACCAAGAATTAGACCAGACCAGGATTTAGCCAGACCAAGACATGGACGCTTCCTCCAATTCGGCCCAGTCGCTTGCCCTTCTTGCACCCGTGACGCGCTCCTGGCAGCGAGTGATGGCGATGCCCAAAGGTATGCGAACGATGTTGTTCGCGGTCACAGCGGGTGTTGTTTTTTCCGCAGGAATATTCACTTCCCTGGTCATGCAGCCGAGCTGGCGCGTGCTTTATGCCCATCTTGATCCGGCGGATGCGCGCGAACTCAGCGACCAGTTGACTGCGGCCAAGATTCCCTTCGATGTCACGCCCGATGGCACCACGCTCAAGGTTCCGGCAGACCAGTTGGATAAGGCACGCCTTGAGACGGCAGCCAAGGGCGGCCCGAAAAGTGGCCGGCTCGGCTTCGAGCTCTTCGACAAGCCGAACTGGGTGGGCTCGGAGTTCGACGAGCGCGTGAACTATCAGCGCGCTCTCGAAGGCGAACTGGAGCACACGATTGAGAGCCTTGGCTCGGTGAAGTCGGCGCATGTGCATCTGGTGTTGCCGCATGAGTCGCTCTTTACGGAAAGGCAAGAAGAGGCGAAGGCCTCGGTATTGCTAAAGCTGAAGCAGCGGGACCTGAGTCCGCAGGAGGTGGATGCGATCCGCAACCTGGTTGCGAGCGCCGTGGACCATCTCAGCCCTGGCAACGTGACACTGGTGGATGCCGATGGTCGCGCGCAACTCGGAGTCAGGAATCCCGATGCTGCCGCGAGCGAAGAGGAGCAGCGGCTTTCCGACCGGCTGGTGGCGACGCTCGAGCCCGTCACCGGCGAGGGCAATGTGCGCGCCTCGGTGCATCTGGAGTATGACAACACGGCGGCCGATGAGACCGACGAGACCTACGATCCGAATGCGACTGTCACGCTGTCGATGCAGCGATCAGAGCAGCAGACTGGCGATCGCGCGACCACTGGCGGCGTCCCGGGAACAGCCAGCAATGCACCGAATGCGCAGCCGCCGTTGCTTCCGCCGCCTCATACCGCTGGTGCCGCCAGTATGAAGGAAGAGAGCGGCACGTATGGGGCGTCGAAGAAGACGCGGCACATTGTGGAGGGGCCGGGGAGACTGAAGCGCGCCTCGATCGCGGTGCTGATCAACGACCGCCGCGAGCCGACGGGGCATGTCCAGGCCCCGTGGACGCCGGACCAGATGAAGCGTATTACAGGGCTGGCACAGGCAACGGTGGGGTATGACGCATCGCGCGGCGATGTGATTTCGGTGGAGAACATCTCGTTCGACAATGCTCCGGACACGGGAGTATCGGTTGCCGATCGCGCGCTCAATACGGCGCAGAGTCTGGACCTGCCGCGTTACGGTGCCGCGTTGATCGGGCTGCTGGCGCTGATCCTGCTGGTGATCCGACCGGTCACGCGCGGCTTGAGATCGGGGACATTGCCGGCGCCCGGAGGTTTGCTCTCGGTTAGCGATGCGCTTCCGGGGGAGATTGCACAGACATTGCCGGCGCCCCAAAGAAATATGCGCGAAGCAGTTTTCCAGCGGGTAAGTGCAAGCGTGGCCGCAGATACCGCTCAATCCGCCCGACTGCTGCATATGTGGCTGGAGAGCGATTAGTCACGAAGAATTCAAGGAATGCGAATGCCGGAAGCGATCACAACGAGCGGAACGAGTGCAGTCCCTGAACGCCCTGTCGTCCAGCCGGGAACCAACGGGCAAGCGACTCTGACCGGACGCCGACGTGCGGCCATCCTGCTGATGGCGCTGGGGGACGACATGGCCCGGCAACTGCTGCAGGACCTGCCCGATCCGATGATTGAGTCGATTGCGGCGGAGATTGCATCGCTCGATCATGTCGAGCCGGAGCTGACGATTGGAGTGCTGGAAGATTTCGAGGCGATGCTGAGCACACAGCAGCAAACCATGCGGGGTGGTCTGGCTTCCGCCAGCCGCCTGCTTACCGGCGCACTCGGGCGCTCGCGCGCCGACGCAGTGATGCTCCAGTTGCAGCGGACCAAGGAGGCAAACGACAGCAATCTTGCCATGTTGCAGCGGGTGGATCCGACGCAGTTGAGCAAGTCGCTCGAAAACGAGCATCCGCAGACGGTGGCGCTGGTGCTGGCGCATCTTGATTTGCAACGTGGCTCACAAGTGCTGGCCGGACTGGGCGAAGAGCAGCGTGTAGCAGCGGTGCAGCGCCTGGCGGAGATGCGTCATTTCTCTCCAGAGGTGGCGCAGAGGGTGGCGCGCATCCTGAACCAGCAGTTGCAGACGATCGGAGACACGCAGAAACGTTCCTACTCCGGTTACAAGGCGGTTGCGGATCTTCTCAATGGCCTGGAGGCAGAAGCTGCGAAGAAGATCCTCGACCGGGTGGAGACAGAGTCTCCCGAGACGGCGATCCACGTGCGCAACCTGATGTTTACCTTTGACGATTTGTTAAATGTTCCCGGTGCAAGCGTGCGCGATCTGGTAGCCGGTGTCGACCGAAGACAGCTCGCGCTGGCCATGAAGGGAACCAAGGACGAGCTGCGAACTCATATCTACAAGGCTATGTCAACTCGTGCGGCGGAGATGCTGCAGGAGGAGATCGAGGTGATGGGCCCGGTGCGCTCGCGGGAGGTGATGCAGGCGCAGCAAAGCATCCTGGCGACGGCACGGCGCATGGAAGCCGCCGGGCAGATCATTCTCAAACTGGAGCAGGGCGACAGCCTGATGGTTTAGCTAAAACGCTGGTTTTGCCGAACGCGCAAAAGGATGAGGGATGGACGCAGAGATTCGAAGGTTGACGTATGTACCGCGCTTTGCCGGAGCCAAGCCGGGAAGTGCAGCGTCTAGCGGCGTTGCATCCTTCCTCGGCGAGCTGCCAGCGATGTTCCGCAATGACGATCTAACGAAGCACACGGGGATGACAACCGACGTGCGGCTGGAAGCTCGTCTCATTGAGCTCGAGCGCGAACGAACCGAGGATGAGCGCCGACATGGCGAAGCGCTCGCCGCCCTACACCAGAAGTCCACGGAAGAGCTGGCCGTCGCGTTGAAGGAACAGAAAGAGCGGCTGGAGCTGGATTACGCGGCCCTGGTCCAGGCAGCTGTAGCCGCATTTGAGGAGGCGCAGACACGGTACTTCATCGAGGCCGAGGCAGCGGTGGTTCGGCTCGCCCTGAGCATCGCGGCACGTGTGCTGCACCGCGAAGCACAGTTGGATCCGTTGCTGCTGCGAGGAGCAGTACGGGTGGCGCTCGAGAATGCGCAGCAGGGCGCGATCTGTGTACTGGAGGTGGACGCGGAGAGGGCGGCGGCATGGGAACGGTGGCTCTCTAGCGATGGCACCATGGGCCGGCTGCACATCCGCGTCAAGGAGGATGCCGCTCCAGGGCATTGCCGGCTCGAAATCGGTGCGAGCTCCGCGGACCTGAGTGTCAGCACGCAACTCGCTGAAATTGAGCGCGGCTTCTTTGATCTTTTACAGAGCCGTCCAATGGCGCGCAGTAGCGAAGCGGAGCGAGAGAGATGACTCCGGCGCTTGTCGAGGTTCTCGATGCTTATCTGCGCAGGCAGTACGCCTGGCGCTGGGCGGGCAATGTACTGGATGCGACGGGCCAAAGCATGGAGTGCGCGGGGCCTTTATGCAGCATCGGCGACTGCTGCGAGATCGTAGACGCTACGGACAGGCGTTATGCGGGCGAAGTAATCGGCTTTCGAGGACAGCGTGTGCTGGCGATGCCGCTGGAAGGAATCGAGGGCATCCGCCACGGCGACACGGTCGTCGGTCTGGGCCGTGCGCCGGAGTTTCCCGCCGGTGAGGGACTTATCGGCAGAGTGCTGGACGCGGTGGGAAATCCATTGGATGATGCAGGCCCGCTTCACTCCTACGGCCGGGAGCCGATCCATCGTGCACCTCCGGCGGCCATGGATCGCGTTCCCATTCGCCAACCGTTATCGACTGGCGTGCGGGCTCTCGACGCGATGCTGACGGTAGGTATCGGTCAACGTATCGGCATCTTTGGCGGATCGGGCGTGGGAAAGAGCACGCTCATCGGCATGATGACGCGCAATACCTCAGCCGATGCTGTGGTTGTCGGTCTAGTAGGAGAGCGCGGCCGGGAAGTCGGCGAATTCCTTGAAGACGCATTGGGCGCGGAGGGCCGCCGCCGCGCAGTGGTGATCGTGTCGACGTCGGATCAGTCGCCGCTTCTGCGTATGCGCGCGGCGCTGGCTGCGACCAGCGTTGCTGAGAACTTCGCGGCCGAGGGCAAGAACGTTTTGCTGGTGCTCGATTCCTTGACGCGATTCGCAATGGCGGCACGCGACGTCGGATTGGCCGCAGGCGAGCCTCCGACAGC
>DASXGY010000459.1:0-11453 GCA_036488835.1 Acidobacteriaceae bacterium | reverse complement strand
AAAGCCCTCCACCGCATGAAAGCGCAGCCTAAAGAGAATGAAGCCGATCTGAGTGCGATAGCGGCGATGGCGCATCGAGAGCGTTTCGTTGGCCGTTGCGTGCACGATGAGCGGCGGAAGACTGAGAGGCAGCAGAGCTTTGCGCAGCGAACGCTTCACCGGAATGCTCGAAGCTGCGAGCTCTTTCTGCAGCAGGAGGTAGAGTTTGTTTCCCGGAAAACTGGCAAAGACTGTGCGCTCTCCATAGAGCTGGACCCACAGCCGCGCAGAGAGTGGGAGGCGATTTACCGTCCAGGTGGTTAGCGCCATCGGTGCGAAGACGCCCATCACCTGCGCGATGAGCAGCGTGACGACGCCGAGCGCCAACGCAGCTCTTGGATTTTCTTCAGCACGTGTTCGCAGCTCTATCCAGAAGGCCGCGTCGTCGTGGCGCGAAAGCACATGGCGGCGGAACTCGAGCAGGTGGGCGGTGCGCGAAAACTCGCTGCATACATGTTTGAAGGCATGTATGCCCTGTCCGAGCAAGGTATCGACGGAGGAGAGCACAGGCATGTCGACGCCGCAAAGACTGCGGATTTCTGCGCGGGCCAACAACGAGTGGTCTTCGCTGCCAGTTGCCTCGACGTGCAGTTCCACGGAACGATAGGGCAAATCTTTGTAGAGATCCTTTAGAGTTGTTCCCGGCATTTCGTTCTTCTTGAACTCCCAGGTGCGCCCGCTGATGGCGCGCAGATGGTAGCCTCGACCTTCGAGGATGCGCCGAGCTTCGTGGGCACTATGCTGGGCGACCAGAAGATCGAGGTCGAGCTGCGAGCGCAATTCCGGTCTGGGCACAGACGACGGGGAGAGAGAAAGGCCCTTCAATATTGCATAGCTGAGCCCGCCTCTCTGAAATTCACGATGGATTGCAGTGAGCTCTGCAATCATTGCCGCCGTTCGTGCCGTGTTATCAGCCAGGTTCTGCTGCAAACGGGCATGCACGTGAGGCGGAAGTATCTCGATCTGCTTCAGCTCATAGAGACGCTCGAGCAGGTAGAGCGCCAGACCGCTGGTATCCAGCCAGTGCAGCAGTCGCTGCCACTCCGTGCCAGATATACCGCGTAACCTCGCACACATGTCTGGCGGATCGCAAAAGATCAGCAGGACGGCCTGGCGCAACTGCAGTTCCCTGCTTCGAGATTGCGGCGCCGTGTTGGTCGAGAGCATACGCATGGCAATTAGTGGCTGTACATCTCCAGTTCGTCCAGGCTGGCGGCCGGGGGCAGGTGGCGCAGGTAGCTCGCGAAAGACCAGATCGTCGTCATTGCTGAGCATCTCTTTTGGTCCAGGCATCCGTGAGGGCCAGATGCCGTAATCGACAGAGCGCTTCAACTGTCCCTCCGCGTTCCACTTCACCGTGGGGAACCATGCTTCGCGGCCTGAGAAAGATGAGCTCATTTCTGCCCGCTGCTCCTACTGCCGTCCAATGGTTGAAGGCTGCGGAGATAGGCGACAAGAGCCCCCGTGTCCGCGGGATTCAGATCGACCGAAGGCATGCCACCCTCGATCATTTTGGGTGTCCGGTGATGGAGCAGGTAGGCGAGACGGTCTGCAGGGTATTTCTGCCCGACCCCGATAAGCTTCGGCGCAATGTCCGTTCCTTCTCCTCTATCTCCATGACAACTGCCGCATGGCTGCGCAGCGAAAATAGCGGCGCCTTTGGTGACAAGTGGATCGACAGCAGCCGCAACTGCCGGCGTTGTCGTGGAGGATGAGTCTGGCTGGAACGGCTGACGCATGTAGTCGATCTCGGCCTGCTTTTGGCGCGCGAGCTGCCTGGCGACGTTCACATCTGTTGTGTCGTCGTGGTAGCTGAAAGCCCCGAGGCCTGCATAGCAGCCGACAAACATGGCGAATCCAGCGACAATCACAGGACGCCGCCACGGACGCCGTTCTCTTCCGCGATCAAGAAAAGGAATCGCCGCGAATAGTAAGGCAAGTACTCCCGGCAGAATGATGCCCCCGAATAGCGACCACTTCCCGCTCACAACCTTCAACCATTCGAAGATCGGCAGGTAGTACCACTCGGGACGAGGGATATAGGTCGTGTCCGATGCATTGGCAACAGGGCCGAGGTGAACGGGTATGAAATGCGCGACCAACGCCAGGACAAGAATGATCAGCAGGCTTGCTGCCAGGTCCAGGATCACCTGCCGTGGGTAGAACCTCTGCGCCGGAAGCCGGGGATGTACAGGGTCCTCCCGGAACGGCCCGGCGGCGCCTGCTTTACGGAATAAAAAAAGATGGGTCGCGACAAAGGCGAACAAGAGACCGGGCAGTACAAAAACATGGAGCACAAAGAAGCGCGACAGAGTCAAAGTCCCCATCTGCGTGCTTCCGCGAAGCAGTTGTTGTAAGCGCTCTCCGATCAGAGGCACTTCGCTGAGGATGTTGGTGCCAACCGCCGAAGCGAAGTATGCCTTCTTATCCCACGGCAGCAAATAACCGGTAAAAGCCATGGCCAGCATCAAAGCGAGCAGAAAGCATCCGGAAAGCCAGAGCAGTTCGCGTCTTCCTTTGTAGGAGCCATAAAGAAGCGTCTGCGAGATATGTAGGAAGAGCAGGATAATGATGGCGGTCGCGCCATAGGCGTGGACACTGCGCAGAAAGAGTCCCGAGGTGACCACTTTGGAGATATAGGAGACCGTGGTGTGCGCGTGGTCGGAAGAGGGGACATAGTACAGAGCAAGAACAACCCCGGTAACGATCTGCGATAGGAAGAGGTAGAGAAGCCCTGACCCGAAGACATAAGCCCACCGTGCCCCTCCGGGGATCGGCTCATCGAGCGCTTCATGAAGCAGCGAACGGATGCCTGTGCGGCTATCCAGCCACTCCATCCAACCAGAGACTGGTCGCTGGCCGTGTCGTGACGCGAGATCTTCTACCTGCGGCATAATTTTCAAAAACCTCAGCCGACCAGTTCCTTCTTGGCAACCAGTTGACGGAAATACTGAAAACGGACCCGGAGAATGCCGTTTTCGATCTTGCTCTCGAGCTCATCCATAGCGCGGAGCGGAGGCCCGGAGACACGCATGCCGGTACTCGTGTAGGTGCCGCCATGGCAGGGGCAGATGAATTTGCCCTGCTTATCTATCCAGCGCACAGCGCAGCCCAGATGTGGACATACGGAAGACAGGACCTTCAAGCCGCCGCTTCCGGTAGGCACGACGTACACGCCGTTCTGCACCACGCTGCTGCGCCAGCCTTCGACCTTCTTGACATCGATCACCCGCGCAACGGGTTCCTTGAGAGAGTGGAATTCGTCGACCTTCCCGACGTCGGACCACGATGCCGCTTCCGCTGAATCGCGCAAGGGGAAAGTGGCAAAGCGCACCAGCGGAATGGCCAGAGCGGCAGTCACTAAACCGCCGGCAGCAGCCAATACGGCAGTAAGAAACGATCGGCGTTCCGGCATGGAAACCGGCGCTTGCTCAGGAGGGTGCGCCGAAGGACTGTACATTCGAGTTACTCCCGCGAGTTAGGGTGACAATCGTGATCATCGTCGCCTTCCGATGTGGGGTTAGTCTTTTAGCCGCCCATCTCAGGCACGTAAACAAGTAGCGTTAGTCCACGACGTGGAGAGTAAGCTTCATCTTGCTGTGGCCCGCTCCACAGAAGACTGAGCACTTACCGACAAAATCCCCAGTCTTCGTTGGCGTAAACGCAAGTTCGGCAGTCTGTCCTTTGCTCACTTTGGCATTGACTCCGAGATCCGGAAAGGTCAGACCGTGAGCCACATCAGCGCTCTTGAGCACAATCACGACAGGCTCGCCCTTCTTCACGGTGATTTCGCCGGGCGTGAAGTCGAATCGTTTTGCCGTCACTTCGATACGGCGCGGCGCGGCCTGGGCTTGAACGAGCTGGGAGGAAAACAACGCCACGATCAGCGCCGCAAATAACACGGCGGGAAAAATGAACTTTAGCTTCATCCGGGAATCCTTTATTGGAGTCAGTAAAACGAGGTGTCCATGTGCTCACTCCCCTCTTTCGTAGCTCTCGGATTTCGACTTACCGATGCTGCTCAATGGGGTTCGAGCTGTTCTGAATCTAGCTAGCCCGCCACCCGTGGTTGTCATGTCGCTGTAAGGCGATTGTCACTGCTTTGTTGCACGCGACAAGAGCGCAAAATTGTCAGGAGAATGTAGCCCGCGCGACCTGCATGTCCTTTCGACTCGCAGGCATGAAAGACGCAGCTTGCAGATATAAGTGACAACCAACTGACAAATGTCAGATGGTTTGGCGACATATTCGCGGGCGGCAGGCGCTAACTTGCAACTATGCCGCGTTTGAAATCCAGATCCTTTTTCGTGACGGTGGCCCACTCAGCGGAGCTCATTGCTCTCGCGCTAGCAATTCTGTGTGCCGGGCGTTACGGGAGCGCACAGGATACGCCGCTGATATCCGGCGGTGTTGGCTTTTTCACCAGCACCAATGGGGGCAACACCACTTACCTACCAATCATTGAGCCGTTGCTGGCTGCGCCCATCGGCCAGCACCTGCTTATCGAGTCGCGCGCCGCACTCACTGAAAGCTACGCACCTCGCAGCAATGGCCTGCCCGGATACGACCACACGTTTTTCGGGGCCTTCACGTACCTCCAGGGAGACGCGATTTTGACGCCTCATGTCACTCTGGTCGCGGGTAGCTTCCTGATTCCGTTCGGGACTTATAACGAGCGTCTGTCGCCGATCTGGATTAGCAATTTCCAAGATGGGCCACTCATCAGCAGCCTGGGATTGATGTCGACGGGTACCGGACTTGGCGGCATGCTGCGCGGCTCCGCTATCTCCCGTCGAAGATATTCCATCGATTACGCGGCATATTTTTCCACTCGCAGCGGAAACGAGCAGTTCGACTCGGAGCGTTCAGCCGGCGGCCGTGCCAGCCTCTATCTGCCCGAGCAGCGGCTCGAGGTTGGGTTCTCTTATGGCCGCCTTCTTCAAGAGACGCAGGAGAATTTTTATGGCGCCCATGTCTGGTGGGAGCCAAAGGACACTGCTTTTCGTCTGCGCTCGGAGTTTGCGCGCGGCCATCATGCACAGGGCTATTGGATCGAGGCCGACTACCGCACGCAGGCATTTGGTGGTCTGGATAGTTTTATCGGACGCTTCGAGCCGGTATTCCGCATGCAGCAGACCTTCCGCCGCGACACGATTGTCAGCGACGGCCTGCCCCTTGTAAACACACAGCGTGCCGACTTCGGTCTGGATTACAACCTGCCCCACAACACCAGAATTATCACCAGCTATGCACGGCAGTTTTCCTCGACTGGCGACCGCAATGTCTGGGAGACCGGAATTGTCTACCGATTCCTCTTCCCAGCCTGGAAGGGTAAATCACAATGAGCGTTAAATATCTTCTTTCAGGTTTCGTGATTTTAGCGGCAGCCTGCGGATTCTCCAAAGCAGCACAGCAGCCGAAAGCTCAGCTGACATCCAGTACGCAAACGGCAGCCCACAGCAGTGGGAAGCAAACAACGGCGTCGCAAGGCTCCGTGCATCCGGATGACGGTCAGCGCGTCTTTGAGCAAAACTGTTCGCGCTGCCACACCACTCCAGATGGTTTCTCACCGCGCATCTCCGGCACCGTCTTACGACACATGCGTGTCCGGGCGTCCCTAAGCCAGCGCGATGAGCAGGAGCTGCTCCGCTTTATGAATCCGTAGCAGCGCTCATGAAGGTGCGACGCGTTTGCTTCCGCTTAGTATGTCGGCTTCGCATCCGGCTCGTAAGGATGGCCGAACTTATTCAGGTGTGGCTCAGTGGAAGTACCTGCGTGAATATCGCCCAGAGCGACGACGGTTCCGGATACATGGACTCGCCGTGTCAACTGGTCAAGCGAGCTTTGCGTCTGACCTTCTATCCACACGCGCAAGCTGTAGTTCCCGTCTGGGACGCCGGCGATATCAAAGGCCCCGCGAGCATCGGCAATGCTATACAACGGGGTATCCAGCGCGATCACTACCGCGCTCATCTCCGAATGAATGTTGCAGAAGATATACGAGACGCCCACACGGGAAAAGACCACGCTGCGGGTTGAACCCGCTTCATAGAGGCCGAGATCAAATCGTTTGCCGTCGAAGAGCGAAAAGACGTTATGGAAGAAAGGATCGGCGTTGGGAAATGCCACGCTGCTGCCCACCGGCACCACCAGCAGATGTGGCGTGAACATTTTATTTTTTTGCAACAAGGTGAATCTACCAGCCGACACTGCTGGGGTACTGCCGGACTGAAGAGGCTCCAGCCAAATCACTGCGGACGGCGGCTTCTCCGCCTTATGTGCGACGGCCTTCGAAGGACTCGTCACCAACTGCGCCTTCACTTCGGCGGCCTGCAGCGCGGCATTTCCGAGCGTCGCCAGTAGCGATGTGGTCAGTATCGTTCTGCAGAAGAGTCGGGATGAAGACGCTAGTTGCATCAGAAGCGGTATCCCGCGCCAAAGCCGATCACATCGCTGAAGTTTGTAGGACCAGTCGCATAGTTGGTCCAGAGGCGCCGGTACTCGAGCGAGAAAAGAAGATACGAGCTTGGACTATAGATAACATTAGCGACCGCCGATCGGTTGCGCGCAAGCCCGGGATAGGTAGAGTATCCGGGAACGATCGTACTCGCATGTACTTCTCCGGCGAATGGGTTGTCGACGCCATAGCCGGTATTGAACTCAAGGCGTTCTCCTACTTTGCTCTTCAGTTGGGCCCAGCCGCCCACGTCATCCAGGGCGTGTGCAATCTCCGCGGTGCCTGCGTAGAGATCAACATAGTCGACGTAGCCTCCGCCACCAAGTCCGCCCAGTGCCGCTCCACGATATGCACTTGTCGTGAATGCAAAATGTCTGCTAATCGGCAGACGCAGATCCAGAGCGCCGGCCCACGCATCGAACCGCGAGTGGTCCCCCGTTTCGTGCGGGCTGAAGTAGCCACTGGCACCAACTTCCAGCCCGGTGTCCGCATCGCCCGATGCGAATGCGATGCGGGCCTCACTGCCGGGCCAGCGGCTGCGCTCGGCGCGCGACACGGTAGAAGTATTGGGCGTGGCACCGGGCCATTGCGGATCCGCCGTGTCGATCAATCCTGCCTCGAGCTTCAATCGCTTCGAATCGGTCAGGTCGACTTGGTGAGAGAGGCCGATTTGCGGGTTCCACGCCCATAGATTGCCGCTCCAGGCGAATTCCGGCTGGGCCACGGCAATGAGAGAGGAGGGCGTATTTGGTGCAAGAAAGCTGCGGTCCTGCTGAACAAATGCCTCTGTGTTCTGCCATTTCAGTCCGGCGTGCGCCGTGCGCAACCGCAGCACTCCACCGGCGGCATAGCCGGATTGCGCTCCGCTGGCGAAGAAGTCGACACGCACGTCCGCATGGCTGGTCGCTCCAAATAGGTGTGGACCTCGCGCATCCAACCCAAGCACGGTCTGCCGCAGCGAGAGCCCCGTACTGCCCTCGCCTGGCAACGCATACGTGGGATCTGCCGAGGCATCCACCTGCCGCGTGTTCACGTAACCGTTAAAGAGCAATAGACCGCTCACCTTCAGCGGATACTTCGACTCCGTCTCTACCTTTGTCTGCTCGTGGGTGGCGATCTGCGACTCCTGCATGGCCTGTCGCTCGCGGATGTCTTCGATAGCGCTCCTAGGTGGGCTTCCAGATGCGCTCGTAGAGACGCCGGCCGCTGCATTCGACGATGCGCTCACGGCCGGCTTTCCGGCAGGCGTCGAGGGCGCCGGAGGATTCGCCTTCTCGGCGGCTAGCTGCTGCTGCAGCACTGAAAGCTGTTGTTGCAACTCCTGAAGCTGCTTCTGGTAGCTGTCCATCTGGGACTGGGCGCGCGCGACCGCCGCCGTTAATTGCTGTACTTTTTGCTCCGTTGTCTCCGATGCGGCAGGTGGTGCGGTCGTAGTCTGCGCCCAAGCGGAGTTATTCGGATGGGCAGATAGCAAAGCGGCAACCGCAAGGACGGCCCATCGTCGAGCTGACTGTCCCTCTTTGTCGGGTAGCTGGTGTAGCGCGGTACGCTGTTGTGAATAAACCGTCATGACGTCAACTGGATGCTCGGTGCAGCCGTCGCGTTGTTCTTTCTTCCGGAAGACACGACGCGCGAGACGGTGAGGCGAAACACTGCTTCACCCGGACGGCTACTTACTACTTCTACCTTGCCGTCGTGCTCCCGCGCCACACTCGATGCGAGCGTCAACCCGAGCCCGGTGCCTTTCTGTTTGCCCAGGCTCACGAACGGGTCGAACAGGTTCTCGCGAATTCCCTCCGCCACACCAAGCCCGGTATCGGTAATGGTCACGCTGGCTGTGGTTTCGTCACTATTCACCGCGACGGTGACCTCCCGGCGACCCGCGCTCTGCCGGGCAGACTGGCACCCATTCAACAGCAGGTTGTAGATAGCGCGTTCCAGCTGCCTGGTATCGATCGCGGCCGTAACATCTGGCTTTGACTCCACCCGCACCGTCACCAGCTCCGCGTCGGGATGCGTTCGCACCAATGCGACCGCTCGATTCACCAGAGCAGTCATCGAAGTCGGGACGCGCTGCAACGCTGCTCCGGTTCGTCCAAAGAGAAGCAGGGAGTCCAACATATCTGTCGTTCCATTTACCGCGAGCCGGATTTCGTTGAAGAGCTCCGCACGTTCGCTGGCAGGCAGCGCCGGGGATGCCAGGAACTCCGCATTTGCATATACGGCTGCGAGATAGTGCCGCAGATCATGGGAGACGGAACTCGCCATCCGGCCGATCGTCGCCAGACGTTCCGACTCAACCAGAGCCCGGTTTTTCTTCTGAATCTCATCGCGCATCTCGGCGAACACACGGCTCAAGTAACGCACCTCCTGCGTTCCTCCTGCGGGAAGCAGATACTTCGGATCGCCTTCCCCGAACGCCTGCACGCCCGTTGCCAGCAACTCCAACGGCCGCGTCACCATGCGCGCCAGCAGCAGCATGAGCAGCGATCCAACGGCAATGGCCAGCAGGCTGACCAGAAAGACCAGGCGATTGATCTCTCCCTCTGTGCGATCCGCCTCGGCAAACGACTTCATAACCACCAGGCGCAGAGCGGCACCGGCGCCATTGGTCATATCTTTGGTGGTGGCCAGATAGCGTTCCCGGCCCAGGCTCACGATCTCCTCGCTGTTCTCTCGAAGGGATCCAACCATTCCCTGCAGAAGATCCCGCTTTTGTTTCGCCAGGGTGCTCGCGACGATGTCCTTGCCTGTGACGAAGGCCGCTTCGGCACCCGCCCCGCGGCCGACCTCCTGCAGAAGACGATGGTCGACAGCGTAGCCGCTCACCACGTAGCCAAGCAGCGTTCCGCTGGCCGCACTGCCGAAGTACAGCGGCCGCACGGAGTACTCATACAACCTGCCGCCGCTTAACAGGTAATGCCTGCTCGGATCGCCGATCACCGCCTGCAAGTCGCTCTTGAGCCGGCCGGTATCTTGCTCACTCTGCGCATTCGCGGACAGAAGCCGGTCATTTGCATCGGCCAAGGCAAACAGATCGTTGCCGCCCGTCTTCCAAAAGTCCACCGCGCCGTCGGCAATTGTGCGTGCGTCACTGGTGGTCATCAGCGCCTTCAGGCTGGGGAGACTTGCCAACAGCGAAATCTCCTGCTCCAAGGCCGACCGTCGGTGAGCTTCAAGATCCTGAAAGGTTTCTACGGAATGCCGCAGGTCCGCAGCGAGCGTCTCTTGTACGTGGTGTTGCAGCCGGCTGCGGACAATCAGCAGGCTGGACGCTGTGGTCCCCGCGATGATGAATACCAACGAGGTCAGCAGCAGAACACGAGTTCGAATTCCTGGACCCTCTTTGTTGAACACAGAATCGGCTCTCTTTACGGCACGAACTTGTAGCCAGCGCCGTAAATCGTCTGCAAATAACGCGGCTCGTTGGAGTTCTGCTCCAGCTTTTGCCGCAGCTTCAAAATCTGATTATCGACCGTGCGCGTGGTCGGATAGGAGTTGTACCCCCAAACCTCGTTCAGCAGCTCTTCCCGGCTAAGGACGCGCTCGGCATTCTCCACAAAATATTTGAGCAGCTTGAATTCGTGGGCAGTCAGCGTAATCGGTACACCCGCGCGCCGCGCGCTCATCCTGGAGAAATCCACCTCGCAATCGCCAAACTTGTATGTCACTATAGCTGTCGGTTTGTGCCGCCGTCGCAGCGCGGCCTGCACCCGGGCCATCAATTCACGCGGGCTGAACGGCTTGGTCACATAGTCATCAGCCCCCAGTTCCAGCAATAAAACCTTGTCGGCTACTTCACTGATCGCGCTCACGACAATGACCGGAATCTCCGGCTGCTCGGCCTTCATGGACTTGCAAAGGTCGCGGCCAAAGATGTTGGGCAATAGAAGATCCAGCACAACCGCTGACGGTTTTACCGTGTGGAAGGCATCCAGCCCGGCCTGCCCGTCCCCGCAGACAGTCACGGTGTAGCCCTGTTCGTGAAACATGCGCTGCAGCACCTTCTGCATGCGCGGGTCGTCCTCGACCACGAGGATGTGAGTCCGCGCGCCGTTAGGTTTTACCTCTGGAATACTGGAATCGCTCATAGCCTTTTCGACTTGCAGCATATCCTTTCTCTCCTATTCTTCGTGCATTTCCTCGAGAGCTTCGTCATAGCTTTGGATGAAGGGTTTCAATCTTATCGATTGCCCAGGTTACGAGCTCCGCATCTTTGCCCCTCTGCTGGATCACGCGCAGCGCCGGCAGTGCATCCACGTCTCCCTGCCAGGCCACGATCCGAATCGCCCGCTCCCGCACGGCCGAGTTCTGGCTGTGGAGGCCCTCACGCACCGCAGGCAGAACCGGCGGCCCACTCTGCACCAGTGTCCATTCCGCTTTATCTGCGACCTTGGGGTCGGGCGCACCCAAAGCTTCCACCGCCGGCCGGGCGTCCCTTCCAATGCGGCCCCACAACTGAAATGCAGCCACGACCCCGTTCATCTGCGAGAAGTCGTCGCCGGGGCGAAACGCCTGCTCCTCAAGCGCCTGCACAGCGGCTGGCCCATGCAGCATTGAAATCGCCTCGACCTCCTTCATCTGGCAGCGATAGTAGCCCATCACCACATCAATTCCGGATTGCGTGAGCTGTCCTTTCCCGCGCTGCACCCAGCCGTCGTAGATCATCCGCGCAGCCTTCACTTCCGAATGCAACTGTTCCGGGACAGCCTTGGCTGCGATATCGGGCTGGTGCCGCGCCAACGCCAGTGCCGCAGCTCCACGAACCACCGGATCGCGGTGCGAGAGCAGCGGTAGCAACTTCTCGGCATTCACCGTGCCAGGCATATGGGATAGAGCCACGAGGGTCTGCTGCAGAACCTGAACATTTCTGTCCTCCAGCAGCGGCAGCAACATCCCGGATGGAGCATGCAAAGCGCCCAACGCCCATGCTGCATTTGCACGGGCGTCCGGGTTC
>DASXGY010000422.1:0-7137 GCA_036488835.1 Acidobacteriaceae bacterium | reverse complement strand
GTGCTGCCCCGCTATGCCAATGCGACCGGCGGCGTGCTGGAGGCGCAGTTCTCCGCTGAAGGCATGGAGCGCAGCTTTGCCACCATCGCCAAGGAGATTCGCACGCAGTACACGCTGGGCTTCTACAGCCATCTTCCAACGCTGGATGGGCGCTTTCGCACGCTGGACGTGCACGTGGAGCGGCCAAACTTGTACGTCATTGCGCGGTCCGGCTACTACCCGACGGCTGCGTTGCAGTAATGACTGCGGCGCACGGCGTTGCCGCGGACCCGGCGGCTACGGTGGGGCTGAGTCTGGCATCGGCGGTGATCTGGGGTACCAGCGATTTTGTCGGAGGGATTGCTGCGCGGCGACTGCCTTCGTCGGCGGTGGTGACCTTGTCGCATTCGCTGAGTCTGGGGCTGCTAGTGTCGCTGGCGCTGATGCATGCGTCGGCGTGGCCCGACACGCGATCCGCTGTATATGGAGCGCTCGCCGGAGTGGCGTGCGGCACCGGCGTGATGGTGCTGTACAAGGCGCTGGCGCTGGGCGGAATGGGACTGACGGCGGCGGTGAGCGGCGTGCTCGCGGCGGTGCTGCCCGTACTGTGGGCTTTCTCCACCGAGGGCTTGCCGCGTGTACCGCAGCTTGCGGGCATCGTGCTGGCCGCAGTCGCGATCTGGATGATTGCGCGCGCGCCCGGATCGCCGTCATCGAAGCAAGCGATTTTGTTGGGCGCGGCGGCGGGCGCGAGCTTCGGTTGCCTATTCATTCTGTTGAAGCTGGCGGGACGCGGCGGCGTGTTGTGGCCGCTGGCCTGGTCACGGCTGGCGAGCGCGACGCTGGCCGCGATCGTGACGTGGATCGGTACAGGACGGATCGGTGCGCCACGGATCGGTACGCAACAAACGAACGGCGCGAAGGTTGACGCGAAGCTGGATGCGCGGCCGAAGCTTGTGTGGCCGGGATGGGCGGTGCTGGGCTTAATCGCCATCGCGGGAATTTTCGACGCGAGCGGCAATACGTTCTATACGATTGCGACGCGGCTGGGGCGCCTGGATATTGCGGCGGTGCTCAGCTCGCTTTACCCGGCATCCACGATTTTGCTGGCGGCCGTGCTGCTGAAGGAACGCACGACGCGCAGCCAGGCGGCGGGCATGGCGCTGGCGCTGGTGGCCGTGGTGCTGATTTCCGCATAGCGTGAGACGGCGCAGTACACTTCTCTTCCTGCAAAAGTGACATGACGGAGACAGCACAATCTGGACGCGTCCAGCCGGGGCGCATGGAAGTGGGCCGCATAGAAGTTATTACGGGCCCGATGTTTTCCGGCAAGAGCGAGGAGCTGATTCGCCGGCTGAAGCGCGCGCAGATTGCGCGGCTACGCGTTGCCAGCTTCAAGCCGGAGATCGACCTGCGCTACCAACGGGATGCGATCGCTTCGCACAGCGCGCACACCATCGAGGCAGTCGCTGTGGGCGATGTGGCACGGCTGCGTGCGGCGCTCTTCCCTGCGCTGGAGATGATCGATGTGGTGGGCGTTGACGAGGCACAGTTCTTCGACGACACGCTGGTCGGGCTGGCGATGGAGCTGGTGCACGCAGGCAAGCGCGTGGTGGTCGCCGGGCTGGATACGACCTTTGCAGGCGAGCCGTTTGCCCCGCTGCCGGCGCTGATGGCGATTGCCGATGAGGTGGTGCAGTTGTCGGCGGTCTGCACGGTGTGCGGGGCGCCGGCGATCCACACGCAGCGGCTGGGAACGAGCCAGCAGCTTGTGGTGGTGGGTGCCGCGGGCGTGTATGAGGCGCGATGCCGGGCACATTTCCGCCCGGAGGGCGATGCGCCCGCGGCGGAGCAGTTGAAGCTGCCTAGTTGAGATCCGCGTTGAGATCAGCGTGCGCGAGCTCGCCGCGCAGCGTGGTGACGGCCTGGCCGCGCAGTTTGACGCGATCTCCTGCGAGGCGCAGGTGCAGCCAGCCGCCGCGTGCCGAAGCCTGGTAGGCAACGATCTCCTGCTTGCCGAGGCGCGGCATCCAGTAGGGCGCTAGGCCGCAGTGCGCGGAGCCGGTGACGGGATCTTCATCGATGCGGAAGTGGGGATAGAAGCAGCGCGAGACGATGTCGGCTTTTCCATTTGCGCCCGCGGCGGTGACGATAATGCCTCGCGCGTCCTGTTTGCTGGAGAGCGCGGCGATCTGCTTCAGATCCGGGCAGAGCGCGCGGACGGTGGACTCGTCTTTCAACTCGACGAGATAGTCGAGCCGGTTGCGGCCGACCCAGACCGGCTCCGCGCCAAGCATGGCGGCGAGGCCTTCCGGCGCTGCGGCTGGGGAGACGGGCTCGGCGGGGAAGTCCAGCTCGATCCATGGAGTGCCATCGACAACGAGGCTATCCGCGGTGAGCAGGCCGCTGCGGGTATGGAAGCGCGCTTGTTGGCCGGCGGCGAGCGCGCCGGTCTCCCAGAGATAGTGGGCGCTGGCGAGCGTGGCGTGGCCGCAGAGATCAACTTCGCCACCAGGCGTGAACCAGCGCAGGTTGTAACCGTCTTGATTGCCTGTTCCGCGCTGGACCAAGAAGGCTGTCTCGGCGTGGTTCATCTCGACGGCGACGGACTGCATCCACTTGTCCGAGGCGGCAGCAGGCAGAACGCAGATGCCCGCGGGGTTGCCGTGGTAGGGCTCTGCGGTGAAGGCATCGACGACGGCAATGGGCTGGGACATGACTTCAGACTACCCCAGGCAACTTCAGACGAAAGCAGACAACGGCAGACGATTGCTGGGCGACCGTTCTGTAGTTGTCTGCCTTGTCGTTATCTGCAGTTGTCTCTAAATAGCGCTGCTCAGAATTGCTGGTCTCGTATCCGCCAGATGCAGGATAAGCTCACCGAAAAGTGTGTTGGCCCAGGCGAACCAGGCGCGGGTGAAGTCGGCGGCATTGTCTTTCTCGAAGGACTCGTGCAGGAAATGCGTTCCGGCGGTGGTGTCGCGCAGGGTGCGCAGGCAGGTGCGAATCTCCTGATCGTCGGTACTGGTGAAGGCGCGGAAGAGGATGGACATGGGCCAGATGTAGTTGAGGCCCTGGTGCGGGCCGCCGATGCCCTCGCCTGCTCTGCCGCGGAAGAAGTATGGGTTGTCCGGGCTGAGCACCCAGGCGCGTGTGCGCTGGTAAACGGGATCGTTGACGGCGCAGCAGCCGAGATAGGGGAGCGAGAGCAGGCCCGGCGCGTTGGCGTCGTCCATCAAGAGCGTGTTGCCGTAGCCATCGACTTCGTAGGCCCACACTACGTCGCCGTGGCTGTTGCGTGTGTGACCGTGCTGCGCGAGCGCCGACTCTACCTCTTTGGCGAGAGCCGTGGACTCGTTGGCGAGAGCAGTGTCATGCAGAACGTTGGCCATCTCCGCAAGCTGGCGCAGGCTGACGACAGCAAAGTGATTGGCGGGGATGAAGAGCGGATAGATGCAGGAGTCGTCGGAGGGGCGGAACATTGAAAAGATGAGCCCGACCGCCCGCGCGGGATTGCCGTAGCCCGAGAGCGGCACCGTATCGGTGGGAATGGGCGAGCTTCGCTGGAAGTGATAGGGACCGCGATTGTGCTTGCGCTGCTGCTGGCGGAAGGTGTCGACGATGCGATGGGCCGAAGTAAGCCAGTTGTAATCCAATGGTGCAGTGCTGCCGGTGGCCTTCCAATAGCCGTGCGCAAGCCGGATGGTGTAGCAGAGCGAGTCGACCTCCCACTTGCGTTCGCCGACGCCAGCGAAGATGTCCGTCTCGTCGTGCACGGCCCAGGAGAGCGGCTTGTCTGAAGTGGATCGCATGAAGGCGTTGGCGTAGGGGTCGAGGAGAATGCAGCGGCTCTGGCGGCGGATGACGCCTTCGATGAGCGAGGCGAGTTGCTTGTCCTCGCGGGCAAACGGCAGATAAGGCCAGACCTGGGCGGAGGAATCGCGCAGCCACATGGCGTCGATGTCGCCGGTGATGACGAAGGTATCGGGATGGCCCTCGAAGGTGCCGGGGAAGACGGTGGTGTCGAGGGTGTTGGGGAGACAGTTGCCGAACATCAGGCGCAGCTCGGGATCGGCGATGCGCGAACCTATACGCGTGATCGCGGCTTCGACGGCTGGGCTGCTGAAGCGACGATCGCCGGGTGCGGGACGCTGGTGCAGGTCGGTTGGCTTGATCTGCGCATAGAGATGGCGCAGCGTCACGGCTGCCGCAGCCACGGTGGCGGCGCCTCCCAGAAAGGCGCGGCGGGTGGTACCGGAAATTGCAGTCATCCCAGCTCCATTATGCCGTCAACGAGGGTGGCGCGACCTTCTGGCTTATGCCGAGTTGCTGGTTGGGCTGATCGCCGATGGTGAAGGTGAGGGTTGCGCCGTTCACGAGATCGCTGTGGTGCACCCACAGGCGATCGAGCTTCTTGCCATTGAGCGCGACCGACTGCACATACTTTTGCGTGGGGCTGCTGCGCTTTGCTTCGATGGTGAGTGTTCTGCCGGCGCCGACATTGACCTTTGCGCTCTCGAAGAGCGGCGTGCCGAGCACGTAGGTGCCGCTGGCCGGATCGACCGCGTACAGGCCGAGCGCGCTCATCACGTACCAAGCGGACATCTGGCCGCAGTCCTCATTGCCGGCGAGGCCGTCGGGGTCGTTGTGATAGAGGGTGTCGAGGATCTGACGGATGCGCTCCTGCGTCTTCCACGGTTGACCCGCCCAGATGTAGAGGTACGCGATGTGGTGCGACGGCTCGTTGCCGTGCGCGTACTGGCCGATGAGCCCGGCGATGTCTGGCGGGGCATCGGCGGGCAACGCGGAGCTCTGGTTGAAGAGCTCGTCGAGCTTCTTGAGGAATGGCTCGCGGCCACCGAACTGGTCGATGAGGCCCTTCACATCGTGCTGGATGCCGAATGTGGTCTGCCAGGCGTTCGACTCGGTGTAGTCGCGGTATTTCTCGATGTGGCCCATCTCCTTGGGATCGAAGGGGGTGGTCCACTCGCCATTCGCAAGCTTGGCGCGGATGAAGAGCGTCTGCTTGTCGAAGAGGTGCTGGTAGTTCTGCGAGCGCTTCAACTGAATGGCGACATCGTCGTTGCGGCCCAGCTTCCTGGCCACGTGCGAGCAGGCCCAGTCGCCGTAGTCGTACTCCAGCGTCTTCGAGACGGACTCTCCTTCGAGATCGGCGGGAATGTAACCGTCTTTGCGATAGAGCGCGAGGCCGCGATAGTCGTCATCCATGTTGCGCTTGCGCATCACCTTGTAGGCACGCTGCCAGTCGATGCCGGGAACGTTCTTCACGCAGGCTTCGGCCATCACGCTGGCAGAGTGATAGCCGGTCATGGTGCCGGTCTCCTCGCCCTGCAGCGGCCAGACGGGCATGCCGGCGGGGCTCTGCTCGGCCATGGCGATGAGACAGTTCACCAGCGACGGCACGCGCTCCGGTTGAAAGAGCGTGTAGGAGGGATGGCAGGCGCGATAGGTGTCCCAGAGCGAATAGGTGGAGTAGTTGTGCTGACCTTGATCGAGGGTGTGGACCTGGTTGTCCATGCCGCGGTATTCGCCGGTCACATCGTCCATCAGGGTGGGGGCGCACATCATGTGGTAGAGCGAGGTGTAGAAGATGGCTTGCTGGTCGGGCGTGGCGCCGTCGATGTGGATGCGGCTGAGCTCGCGCTGCCATGCGGCCTTCGCCTTTCCGCGCGTGGCGTCAAAATCCCAGTCTGCCTGCTCGGCGCGGAGGTTTTTGAGGGCATTGGCGGTGCTGACGGCGGAGATGCCGCAGCGTACCTGAACCGGTTTGCCAGCCGGCGCATCGAAGTGCAACGCGGCCTGCAGCGCTGTGCCCTTCGTCGTCTGGCCATCGACCGGCTGGCGATCGGAGTAGAGCTGCGCCTTGGTGAATGGCACGGAGAACTCCATGGCGAAGTAGATCTGGCGGCCGGGCGCCCAGGAGTTGACGGTGCGGCCGCCGGTGACGAGGCGGCCTTCGGGATCGATGGTGAGCTCGGCGGCCTTGACCGGATCTTTGGGAGATTGGTAGGCGTGGATCAGGTCGACGATGAAGTGTGCGTTCTCTGCCTGCGCGGGAAAGGTGTACTGGTGCAGACCGGTGCGCTCGGTGGCGGTGAGCTCGGCGTGGATGCCGGTGTCCTTGAGCAAAACGGAGTAGTAGCCGGGCTCGGCGGTTTCGTCCTCATGGGAAAAGGGGGAGCGGTAGCCGGTCTCCGGGTGCTCACGGGTGCCGGGCTCGAGTTTGACCTCGCCAGTTCGCGGCATGACCAGGATGTCCAGCAGATCGCCGCAGCCGGTACCGCTGAGATGGGTGTGGGTGAAGCCCATGATGGAGCTGTCGCTGCGGTGGTAGCCGGCGCACCAGTCCCAGCCGTCGTCATAGGTGTCCGGGCTGAGCTGTACGGCGCCGAAGGGAACGGTGGCGCCGGGAAAGCAGTGGCCGTGTCCGCCGGTGCCGATGATGATGTTGACGTGGCGGGTCACGTCATCGCCGTTAGCTCCCGCGGCGGTCTGGAGCATGTGCTGGGCGAGGCCGCGTGGCAGGACGACGTTGGAGCAGGCGGCGAGTGAGAGCGTTCCCAGAAATGTACGGCGTGTGACCATCGATGCAGACCTCTTTCAGGATGCTTCTGTAGATTGGGCGACGGGACGGCCCAGGGCTTCCTCATCCTGGGTGAAGGGCAGCAGGCAGGCGCCTAAGATGCCTGACTCCGAGCCGAGTTCGGCGCGGCGCACAAAGCTCTTGCCGGGTGTGTCGAGCGGATCGCCGGGTGCGGCCGCGGTGGGACGATAAACATAGCTGCGCAGACGCATTTCCGCGAACATTGCGGGAGCGAAGAGGTCCCAGGCGTTCGAAAGACCGCCGGCAACCACGTAGAGCGGCAGGTTGAGCAGGTTGGCGACTCCGGCAAAGGCGATGCCGACAGCGCGGCCGACGCGCTCGAAGATGGCGATAGCGGTGGGATTTCCGGCGATGGCGGCGTCGGCCACCTGATGCGAGGTCCACTCGGCGGGGTCGCGGGGCAGCACAGAAGCCAATATGGGATCGTTCGCTTCTTTGGCCATGCGAACCACGCCTGTGGCCGAGGCATACAACTCCACGCAGCCACGGCTGCCGCAGGGGCAGGCCATGCCGTCGGGTTCGACCATCAGGTG
>DASXGY010000363.1:0-1519 GCA_036488835.1 Acidobacteriaceae bacterium | reverse complement strand
GGCGATCTGGCGATGCGGATTTTCCGCTTCGATCTTCAGGATGTAGTCCACCAGCGGCTGCACGATGAAGCGATAGGGCGAATGCAGAATCACCAACGCGGGGATGGGAAGCTTTGCGGCCTGAAGTGGTTTGACAACCATCTTCTGCCAGACGGGAGTCAGTTCGTCGTCCTTGTCTTCAAGGTCCTGGTCGTCGCCGGTGCGGACATGGACGCCGCGAATGTCCTGCGAGAGCATGAGGGCGAAGCGCATGCCCTTTTCCGCGATGCGGTTCCAGCGCTCCATGGGAATGACGACGATGGGCGGCTGGATGTCGTCCAGACAGAGGGGCTGCTCGCAATTGACTTCGGCGGCCACGCGATCGTAGTGGCGTTTGACCCGCAGCATCAGCAAAATGAGCAGCGGCACCATCACGGCGGTAATCCATGCGCCCTCTGCAAATTTGGCGACAAGCACGACGATGACCGTCACGCCGGTGGCGAAGGCGCCGAGCCCATTGATGAACATGTGCACGCCCCGGCCTTTGTGCTTCGTGCGCCGCCAGTGCATCACCATCCCGGCTTGCGAGAGTGTGAAGGCGAGGAAGGCGCCGATAGCGTAGAGCGGGATGAGACGATCGGTGACGCCGCGGAAGACGACGAGCAGGATGGCGGTGAACGTGGCCAGCGCGATGATGCCATGGGAGTAGAGCAGACGGCGGCCGCGAATGATGAAGACGCTGGGAAGATACTTGTTGAGCGCGATGGCGCGGGTGAGTCGCGGAAAGTCGGCGAAGGCGGTGTTTGCCGACAGCGAAAGCACCACCAGGATGGAGCCGATGGTGACGTAGTAGAAGACGCCGCGGCCCATGACCGCAGCGGTGAGTTCCGAGAGGACGCTCTGGTACTGAGGTGATCCGGGTTCGACGGCCCCGATGCTGTAAGCGCGGCAGAGCAGAGCGATGCCGGCCAGCAGCGCGATGAGCAGCACGATGATGATGGTGAGAGTAGTCTTTGCAGTCTTACAGCGCGGTTCGCGGAAGGCAGTGACGCCATTCGAGACGGCTTCTACGCCCGTCATGGCGGTGCAGCCGCTGGAGAAGACTTTGAGGAGAAGCCAGAGCGAGACGCCTGCCGTCGCAGCAGGAAGTTGGGGCGGAGTGACGACTGGATGCGGATGGCCGCCGCTGATGAGCGCCTTCGTCAGGCCGACGCAGATGACCACGAGCAGAGTGCCGACGAAGAGATACGTAGGCAGCAGGAACGCGCCGCCGGTCTCGCGCACGCCGCGCATGTTGACCAGAGTGAGCAGCAGCAGGATGCCGAGGCAAATGGCGAGCGTGTGTTTCTGCAGCGCGCCTGGGTCGACCGAGATCAATGCACCGACACCCGCCGAGATGCCGACTGCCGCGGTGAGCACATAGTCGATCATGAGAGCGGCTGCGGCGAGTAGGCCCGGATAGGTGCCGAGGTTTTCCGATGCGACAGTGTAAGAGCCGCCGCCGTTGGGGTATGCGTCGATCGTCTGACGGTAGGAGAAG
>DASXGY010000362.1:0-4279 GCA_036488835.1 Acidobacteriaceae bacterium | reverse complement strand
ATAGTCCGAGCGTGACGAACGCGATACTCTAAAGCGAGAGGCAGATCGCATGGAAACCCTGACTCAGACCCGTCCCGGGCGTTTTGGCGATTACGGCGGCCGCTACGTTCCGGAAACCCTCATGGCTGCGCTCGAAGAGCTTGAGACCGCCTACGAGGAGGCCAAGCGCGATCCCATCTTTCGCGCCGAGCTCGACGCATTGCTGCGCGACTACGCCGGCCGGCCCACGCCGCTCTATCTGGCGCAGCGGCTCACGGAGAAACTCGGCGGCGCGAAGATCTATCTCAAGCGCGAAGATCTGCTCCACACCGGCGCGCACAAGATCAACAACTGTCTCGGCCAGGGCCTGCTCGCGCAACGCATGGGCAAACGCCGCATCATCGCGGAGACCGGCGCCGGCCAGCACGGCGTCGCCACCGCTACCATCTGCGCGCTGCTTGGCATGGAGTGCGTCGTCTACATGGGCGAAGAGGACATGCGCCGCCAGGAGTTGAACGTCTACCGCATGCGTCTGCTCGGCGCGGAGGTGCGCGGCGTCAACTCCGGCTCGAAGACGCTGAAGGACGCCATCAACGAGGCCATGCGCGACTGGGTCACCAACGTCCGCACCACGCACTACCTGCTCGGCAGCGTGCTCGGCGCGCATCCCTATCCCACCATGGTGCGCGACTTCCATCGCATCACCGGCGAAGAGATCCGCCGGCAGATCCTGGAGAAGGAAGGCCGCTTGCCCAATGCCATCATTGCCTGCGTTGGCGGTGGTTCCAATGCGATGGGCGCCTTCTACGATTTCGTGCGCGACCCGCAGGTAAAGCTCATCGGCGTGGAAGCAGGCGGCCGCTCCACCGCGCTCGGCGAGCACGCAGCGCGCTTCAGCGGAGGCGCACCCGGCGTGCTGCAGGGTACCTTCTCCTATGTGTTGCAGGATGAGCACGGTCAGGTTGCGCTCACCCACTCCGTCTCCGCCGGACTCGACTACGCCTCCGTTGGCCCGGAGCACGCCGCCATGCATGATTCCGGCCGCGCGACGTATACCTCCGCTACCGACCAGCAGGCGCTCGACGCGACCGTGATGCTCGCGCGCACCGAAGGCATCGTGCCTGCGCTCGAAAGTGCACACGCCGTCGCCGAAGCCATCCGCCTCGCGCCAACATCACTGGCGGAAGACATCTTCGTCGTCAACGTCTCCGGCCGCGGCGACAAGGACATGGGTATCCTCGCGCGTGAGCTAAAGCTCAGCGGCGCGAGTGCAGGGGAGCCGAGCCGCTAAATGCCAATCCGCTTCGAGCAGAAACCCGGCCTCGTCGTCTACCTCACCGTCGGCGATCCCGACCTCGCCACCACACGGGCCATCGCACTCGCCGCCATCGATGCCGGCGCGGACGTGCTCGAACTCGGCGTGCCCTTCAGCGATCCACTCGCCGACGGCCCTGTTATTGAGCGCGCCAGCCATCGCGCCGTCGCCAACGGCACCACGCTGCGGGATGTGCTCGTACTCGCGCGCGACTTGCGCGCCGCCCGCCCACAGACGGGACTCGTCCTCTTCTCCTATCTCAACCCGATCCTGCGTTACGGGCGAAGCGATGCGGGCAAGCGCAGCGGTGTGGGTAATTTCGACCGGTTCACCGCCGACGCAAAAGCCGCGGGCATCGATGGCGTCCTCGCCACGGATCTCACCATCGAAGAAGCAGAGAGCGGCTATCTCGACGCCATGCACGCCGCCGGTCTCGCGCCCATCTTCCTGGCCGCGCCCACCAGCACGGATGACCGTCTTCGACGCATTGCCGCAGTCAGTCAGGGCTTCGTCTATGCCATCTCGCGCGTCGGCATCACCGGCACGCAGCAGACACTCGCTTCCGATGCGCGCTCGCTGGTCGAGCGCCTGCGTCGCTACACGACATTGCCCATTGCGCTGGGCTTCGGCGTCTCGAATGCCGCTCATGTCGCCGCCCTGGGCGAGTTCGCCGATGCGGCTGTCATAGGCAGCGCCATCGTCGGCATTGTCGAGAAGAGCGCACCCAGGGAGGCGTCCGCGGCAGTCGCGCGATTTATTGAGGGGCTGCGGCCAGTGGTCGCCGCACCCACGCCCCGTTAAAGCTGCAAAACCCTCACCGCATTTCATCCTTGTTTTGAGGCCCACGAATGGATATCAGCGACTGGCGAATAAAAATCGATGCACTCGACCTGCAGATCGTCGAGCTTCTGAACCAACGCGCCGAGGCTGCCCGCGCCATCGGCGCACTGAAGGAAGCCACCGACATGCCCGTCTACGAGCCCAACCGCGAGCAGGTCATCTTCGACAATGTGCGTTCGCACAACCGTGGCCCGCTGCCGGACAGCGAGCTGGTCTACATCTATCAGCGTGTCGTTGCCGTCATGCGTTGCCTGCAGCGCAATGAGCTAGCCTCGCAGCAGCCGGACCATCCCTGAAATCCTACGCTTTACGACTCCTGACAAACCGCTCTGCTAAAGTGGACTTCCTGTAAATGCGATTCCAACGCGCACTCTGCTGACAGGAAAGCCGGTCTACTGCATGTCACTGGTTGACGTACTCTTCGGCCGCCCCCTAGCCAACTCGGAGCAGCGCGCAGAGCACGTTGGCCCCGCCGCCGGCCTGCCCATCTTCGGGCTCGACGCGTTGTCATCGGCGGCATACGGCCCAGAAGCAGCTCTGACGCTCCTCATCCCACTTGGTCTGATGGGTGTGCGCTACATCGTGCCCATCTCGCTCGCCATCATCATCCTGCTCGTCATCGTCTTCTTCTCCTACCGTCAGACGATCGACGCATACCCCAACGGCGGCGGCTCTTACACTGTCGCATCGGAAAACCTCGGCACCTATCCGGGCCTACTCGCTGCAGCCGCTCTCATGATCGATTACGTGCTCACCGCGGCAGTCGGCATCTCGGCGGGTGTCGGTGCATTGAGCTCGGTCGACCCAGGCGCGCTGCAGAAGCACACGCTCGCCATCTGTCTCGGCATCCTGTTCCTGCTTGCCCTGATAAACATGCGCGGCATCCGCGAGACCGGAGGCGCATTTCTTCTTCCCACGTATCTCTTCGTCGGCACGCTGCTCGTCGTCATCTGCGTGGGCCTCTTCAAAGCAGTCATCAGCGGCGGTCATCCACATCCCGTCGTCGCACCGCCGCAACTACCGGCTGCCACGGCGGCAATCTCGCTCTGGCTGGTTCTAAAGGTCTTCGCCAGCGGCTGCACCGCCATGACCGGCGTCGAAGCCGTATCCAACGGCGTCACCGCCTTCCGCGAGCCACGATGCAAGACGGCCAAGCTCACCCTCACCATCATCATCGCGATACTCATCGTGCTACTCGCCGGTATCGCCCTGCTCTGCCGCTACTATGGCATCGGCGCCGTCGATCCCAATTCGCCACATTACCAAAGCGTTCTCTCCGAACTCACCGCTGCTGTCATGGGGCGCGGCATCTTTTACTACGTCACTATCGGCTCCATCCTGCTCGTTCTTTCGCTCTCCGCCAACACCGCCTTCGCCGACTTCCCCCGCCTCACCCGCGCCATCGCGCTCGACAAATACCTTCCCGGCGTCTTCATCCTTCGCGGCCGCCGTCTGCTCTACTCCCACGGCATCTACGCGCTCACTACCTTCACTGCCATTCTGCTCATCCTCTTCCGCGGCGTGACGGACCGCCTCATCCCGCTCTATGCCATCGGCGCCTTCCTCGCCTTCACGCTCTCGCAGGCCGGCATGGTCATGCACTGGCGGCGCCAGAAGCACAAAGGCGCGGGCTTGCATATGTTCATCAACGGCCTGGGCGCCTTCGCCACCGGCGTCACTGTTCTCGTCGTTCTTGTTGCCAAATTTGTCGAAGGCGCGTGGATCACGGCGGTGATGATACCGCTGCTCATCCTCCTGATGCTGCGCGTCAAACGCCACTACAACCGCGTTGCGGCCGAAGTCAATTGCGAGCAGCCCCTCTGTCTGGACGACATCCAGCCGCCCATCGTCGTCATTCCCATGGAGCGCTGGAACCGCATCGCGGAAAAGGGCATGCGCTTCGCCCTCATGCTCTCCCAGGACATTCGCGGCGTCCATGTCCGCACCGGCGACGACCAGGACATTGAAGACAAGGACGACGAACTGACTCCCGTCTGGCAGAAAATGGTTGTCAAACCACTTCAGGCCGCAAAGCTTCCCATCCCCGCGTTGGTGATTCTGCATTCGCCCTATCGCTTCATCGTGCAGCCGCTGGTGGACTACATCCTGAAGATCGAAGCGGAAAATCCGCATCGCCAGATCGCC
>DASXGY010000343.1:0-2951 GCA_036488835.1 Acidobacteriaceae bacterium | reverse complement strand
GCGAAGCCCGGAGTGTCGCGCTCGATCAGGAACGCGGTGAACTTCTCGCCATCCACCTTGGCGAAGACGGTATACAGGTCCGCGAAGCCCGCATTGGTGATCCACATCTTTTCGCCATTCAGGATGTAGTGCTGCCCGTCGGGTGACAGGACAGCGCGCGTTCGCAGGCTCATGGCATCGGAGCCGGAAGACGCCTCGGAGAGCGCATAGGCGCCAACCCACTCACCGGTCACCAGCCTCGGCAGATACTTCTGCTTCTGCTCCGGGGTGCCGTACCAGATGATCGGCAGCATGCCGATGCCAACGTGCGCGCTGAATGTGGTGGCGAAGCTACCTAGCACCGCGAGTCTTTCCCCAACGATCGCCGAAGCCACCTTGTCCATCGCCAATCCGCCGTATTCTTCCGGCGTGTCGGTAGCCATCAAGCCCAGCTCGCCCGCCTGGGAGAGCAACGCGCGTGTCACCTTGTAATCCTTCGCCTCGATCGCCTCTGCTGCTGGCAAAATCTCCTTCTGCGCGAAAGTGGAGGCTGTCTCTGCGATCTGCCGCTGTTCATCATTGAAGTCCTCGGGCGTGAAGACCTCCTGCGGGGTGCGCTCTTCCAGCAGGAAGCTGCCGCCTGCGGCCGCTTTGACGGTAGTGGGGTGTGACGCCAGCGTTGCCATCATGTCGCTCCAGTGATTACGAAATCAATTGAGGTTCTCAAAGATACCGGCAGCGCCCATACCGCCGCCCACACACATTGTCACCAAGCCGTAGCGAATCTTGCGGCGCTGCATCTCGTGCAGCAGCGTGGCGGTAAGCTTCGCGCCGGTGCAGCCCAGGGGATGTCCCAGCGCGATCGCTCCGCCGTTCACGTTGACCTTTTCCGGGTCCAGACCGAGCTCGCGTATCACCGCGAGCGATTGCGCAGCAAAGGCCTCGTTCAGCTCCACCAGGCCGATGTCCTCGATCTTCAGCCCTGCGATCTTCAGCGCCTTCGGTACCGCATGCACCGGCCCGATGCCCATGATCTCCGGCGCGCAGCCTGCGGTGGCGAACGCAACAAAACGTGCGATCGGCTTCATGCCCAGCGCTGCCGCGCGCTCTGCACTGGTCAAAATGGTGGCAGCCGCGCCGTCGGAGGTCTGCGAGGAATTGCCTGCGGTCACGGTGCCCTTGGCGTGGAACGCAGGCTTCAACTTTGCCAGCGCTGCCGTTGAGGTGTCCGCCCGTGGCCCTTCATCGATCTGGAAGCTGCGCTTTTTTTCTGTCGGTTTGGCGGATCCTGGCTTGGGCGTGCGTTCCGTCCACTCCACCGCCACAATCTCATCCGCGAAGCGGCCCTCGGCGATCGCCTTCAACGCCTTCTGGTGGCTGGCGAGTGCAAAGCTGTCCGCATCCTCGCGCGAGACATGGAAGCGCTCGCCCACACGTTCCGCGGTCAGGCCCATCGACAGGTACGCGGCCGGCATATTATCTACCAGCCAGGGATTGGCGCTGATCTTGTGGCCGCCCATCGGAATCATGCTCATCGATTCGGTGCCACCCGCCACGACCACCGATGCGCCACCGCCACGGATACGATCTGCCGCCTGCGCAATAGCCTGCAAACCGGAGGCGCAGAAGCGATTGACGGTCATGGCGGAAACTTCGACGGGCAGGCCTGCACGAAGACTTGCGATGCGAGCCACGTTCATCCCCTGCTCGGCTTCGGGATGCGCGCAGCCCAGGATCACGTCGTCGACCTCGTTCTTGTCGAGCTGGGGTACGCGCGAGAACGCTCCTTCGATGGCGGTGGCGGCCAGATCGTCCGGCCGCGCCGCGGCCAGGGTTCCTCTTCCCGCTTTGCCGACCGGCGTGCGGACGGTGCTTACGATCACTGCATCCTGCATGACTAATTCCTTAGGGGCTTACCGCTGTTTAATGTGTAGGCGATGCGCTCCTGCGTCTTGCGCTCGCCGCAGAGCGAGAGGAATGCCTCGCGCTCGAGGTCCAGATAATACTGCTCGGTCACACGCGTGCCCGGCGCCACGCGGCCGCCGCAGAGAATATGCGCGACATGGCCAGCCACCTTCACATCATGGTCGCTTGCGTACCCCGACTGTTGCATCATGTAGGCGCCCAGCCTCAACGTCGCGAGTACGCTTTCGCCCGCGGCAGGGATCTCCATACGCATCGCGGGCGGCAGATAGCCGGCATCGGCAAGTGCTTCTGCCGCTGCCTTCGCGTCCAGCACCAGCCGTTCGCGATTTACCGTGATGCCATCGTCCGTCGTCAGCAGGTTGAGTGATTCCGCTTCGGCGGCGGAGGTGGAAACCTTGGCTAACGCAATCGTCTCGAAGGCCTGTTTCATGGTGTCGACCAGCTCAGTCGAGATCGCGACCCGAGTTGCGTCGCCGAAGGCGCGAACGGCCTCGTCCGTCGCCTTCAATGCAAACTCCTTGGTGCCGCCGCCGCCGGGTATGAGACCCACACCCGTCTCGACCAGCCCCATGTAGAGCTCCGCATGTGCCTGTCGCCGCGCGCCGTGGAGCGAGATTTCCGTGCCGCCGCCCAGGCAGAGCGCATAGGGCGCGACGGCGACCGGCCGCGGACAGAACTTGATCGACTGTGTCATGCGCTGAAAGGCGCGGATGGTCAGGTCGACATCCTCCCACTCGCCCTCCTGCGCCGCCAGCAGGAGCTGCATCAGGTTTGCGCCGACGGAGAAGTTGTCCGCATCGCTGGAAATCACAAAAGCGCGAAAGTCGCGCACCGCATCGGATGTGGCCTCAAGCGTCTTCGTGATCAGCCGGATGATATCGTCGCCGATCGCGCTCTTCTTCGAGTGCAGCTCGATGCAGGCCACGCCATTACCCAGATCGATGAGGGAAGCGCCCGGATTGCCCCGTACCACACCGTTGCTGGCGCGGAAGCTGGCGATACGCGCGATGCCCTCAGGGCGCGCGACGGGTTGAAAGCGCTGCGTT
>DASXGY010000280.1:0-1553 GCA_036488835.1 Acidobacteriaceae bacterium | reverse complement strand
CATCCCATGCCGACCAGCCAGCGTAATGAGTGACTGCTGGACGCATGGGAGCGAGCAGGTGTCGCGGGCAGAAACACGCTGTTCGTGGGCCGGCTTTTATGGGTCACGTGCTCTTGGACGCTCAGAATCGACCTCGGGCCGCAGCGGAAAGACAGTTACCTCTTGATTTGGAGCCGGATATTGCAAAAGTCAACTAAAGCAAAGGCAATTTGGTCACACCCGGCAGCACATTACAGTCCGCCGCCAGCTCATAGAAGCGGCGAAGGCCCTCCAGACACTCTTCGTCGAGGATGTAGTGGATGTTCTCGCTGAGATAGGCGCGAATCGTGTCGCGCGGCAGGGCGATGTGCATCGCCCATTCGTCAGCCAGATCGTCTATATGCGCGAGTCCGGCATCGCGCGAGCCCAGGAGATCGTGAAGCAGTTGATCGCGCTGCGCGGCCGAATGCAGAGCTTCCTCGCTTACTCCCCAGACGGCGGAGATCCAGGCCACGCCAGTGAGTTTGTGCCACTCCACACCCAGATCCATGTAACAAAGCTCTTCCCCTGTCCGCTCCAGGCGGCCTGCGCGGTCTTCGAGCGCGAGCAATGCGGGATCGCCGATCAGCAGGGCAGCATCGCAGGCGGCGAGCATCGCTTCGAGGTCAGGCGGATGCTGCACGAAGTCCGCGGAAAGCTTCCAGAAGTGTCGCGCCATGATCTGCACATAGGCGAGGGTCGCCCGGGATGAGGTATCGGCGGCTATGCTGCGGACGCGGTCGAGTCCTGTTCCGGTACGAAACACCAGCAACAGCGACCGGATGGCGCCCTTGGACGCGATGGCACACCCCGGAACGATGCGGAGATGTCTGCTATGCGCGAAGGCCGTAATGGGGACGAGCCCGAGATCGGCGGTGCCGTTGCTCAGGCGCTCGGCGCATTGCGCGGGCATCATGCTCTCGATGTCATAACGGCCGGCGAGTGGAACCGCGTGGGGTGGATGATCGAAGTCCCACATGAGCGGTGCGGGGTTGAGGAAGCGGATGGCAGCGACGCGAAGACGGCTCACCGGCTAGTGTACCGGCTCGATGGCGTCGCATTCCTCCCGCGACAAGGTGCAGCACCGTCGCCCGCTGCTGGAAGCGCCAGGGCGATCTCAACCGAAGCGAGATACCAGCCGTACCCCGTTCGTCGGATTGTCGCTGTCTCCTTGCGCCCATAGGCTCAGCAACATCCATGCCGGGCCCTGCGACCATCTGCGTTCCTCCTCCTGCAACCGAAACGACTTTGGCTTGGCTGGCGATGGCCCTGACGCCGGGGCTCGGACCGCGCCGCATTCAGCGGGCGGTGCGTGGCCTGCCGGAACCGGCGGAACTGTTCCGCATGCCGCTGACGGCGCTGGAGGCGCTGCAGATTCCGGTCGCCGCCGCGCGCTTCATCGCGGAAGGGAAGGCGCGCAAGGCAGCGGAAGAGGAATGGCAGAAGATTGGCGACAACGGCTGCGCCATCCTGACGCTGGCCGATGAGCAGTATCCGGAGCGGCTGCGCGAGATCTTCGATCCGCCGCCCGTGCT
>DASXGY010000274.1:0-1850 GCA_036488835.1 Acidobacteriaceae bacterium | reverse complement strand
CGCTCGCCATCGCGGCCCTTGTCCTTCGGCCACCCGGTCACACCGACCGGGTCGCGTACATCCTCCACCCGCGTCGGTACTGTGGTGCGCATGCCGATCTCTTCGCCGTAGTACATCTGCGGGGTCGCGCGCGGCATCAGCTCGAGTGCGGCCATCAGCTTGGCGATCTCGTCGTTGTGCTTGCCGTCGCCGTAGCGGTCCCACTGCCGCGCCTGATCGTGATTGCTGAAGAAGTACTCCGGCCAGCCATGCGCAGGATTGTTCTCGACTTCATCGAACAGCTTACGAAATTTCGGTGCGGAGAGTTCGTTGACATCCGCGATCTGAAAATCCATCGGCAACTGCACCTCGTCGTTGTGCTCGCCATACATCTTCGAAAGCTCTTCGATATTTGGCTCGTCCGCCTCGGAGAGCAGCACCGGATTTCCCGGATAGCTGTCCACCAGCTTGCGCAGTTCCTTCAGCACGTCATGCACCTCGGGCAGATTGTCGGTGTACTTGTGCTCGATGTTCGGGTCGCCGAAGGCGTTCTTACCCGGCAGAATCGGGTCGTCGTGCAGGTTGGGATCTTCGAAGAGACGGGAGATCGCATCGATGCGGAAGCCGGCGACGCCCTTGTCCAGCCAGAAGCGCATCACGCCGTACATCGCCTTGCGCACCTCGGGGTTGCGCCAGTTCAGGTCCGGCTGCTGCACATAGAAGTAGTGATAGTAGTACTGACCCGTCTTCGGATCGAGCGTCCATGCCGAGTGGCCGAACCATGACTGCCAGTTGTTCGGTGGGCCGCCGTTCTTGCCGTCGCGCCAGATGTACCAGTCGCGCTTGGGACTGGTCTTCGATGACCGCGACTCCAGGAACCACGGATTCTGGTCCGAGGTGTGATTCATCACCATATCCATGATGACGCGGAGGCCCTGTTGCTTCGCCGCCTTCATCAGGTTGTCGAAGTCGCCCATGGAGCCGTACTGCGGGTCGATCGCCTCGTAGTTGGCGATGTCGTAGCCGAAATCCACCTGGGGGGAGGGATACATCGGCGTGATCCAGATGGCATCGATACCCAACGCCTTCAGGTAGCTGAGGCGCTGCGTGATGCCCTTGATATCGCCCAGGCCGTCGCCGTTGGTGTCCTGGAAGCTGCGTGGATATACCTCATAGATCACCGCATGCTTCCACCACACATCGCCGTTTGTCTTCAGGGGCGCCGCCTGCGTCTGCGCTGCCGCAGCGGCGGACGCCATGATCACCAGACAGAGCAAGTTTCGCAGTCGTCGCATCCGTACCCTCCGCAAAAAACAAACGCCAGCATACGCGAAGAACGGTGCCGCGGCACAATCGGCTTGCTTGACCGTGGTGTCTGCGGCCCCCCACAATGGCAGCCGTGCATCCGTTGCTGGACCAGACCCGGGAGCTGCTGGCCGCGCCGCTGGCGGGCTGCTCCGCCGAGCAGGTTGGCCGCCATCCCGCCGGCGACCCTGCGCGGTGGAGCGCGCAGCAGGTGATCGAGCACCTCTCCGCCACCTGGCGCTCGACGGCGAATGGAATCGAGGATCGACTGAAGAAGGGCCGGCCGCTCAAGACTCGTCCGACACTGCGCCAGCGTTGTATGCAACTGGCTGTCTGCGGATTCGGCTTCCTTCCCAAGCGCCGCAAGGCACCTTTGGCAGTTGAACCCGGCGAAGCAAACGGTGAGCCGGTTAACGGGGACGAGCTGATTGCCCGCTTCAGCGCTACATTGGCGGCCATGGACCGGACGTTGAACCGCATCGAGCCGCAGTCGAAGGGCGCGCCCGTGCTGACCCATTTCCTGCTGGGGCCGCTGAACGTGCGGCAATGGCGACGCTTTCATCGCG
>DASXGY010000257.1:0-1958 GCA_036488835.1 Acidobacteriaceae bacterium | reverse complement strand
TTGTAATCGGTTACAATCCTCACGACGATAACGTACCCGGAGCCAGATTCGTCATGACATCGCAGCGCAATGCCTTTCCGCACCGCCGCTACAACCCGTTGCGTGGCGACTGGGTGCTGGTGTCGCCGCACCGGACACAGCGTCCGTGGCAGGGCGAGACGGGGAAGACGGAGACGGCTGCTCCGGTCCATTACGATCCGAAATGCTATCTTTGCCCCGGCAATGAGCGCGCCGGGGGGCACCGGAACCCTGAGTACAAGTCGGTTTTCGCCTTCAATAACGACTACGCCGCCCTGTTGCCGGATGCGCCGGCGCCTGCTGCGACCGACTCGCCGCTGCTCCGCGCCGAGCAGGAGCGCGGGATCTGTCGCGTGCTCTGCTTCCATCCCGACCACAGCCTGACCCTCGCCCGCATGACGATTCCGGAGATCGAAACGGTCGTCGAAGCATGGACGGCGCAGTACATGGAGCTTGCCGCTCAGCCCTTCGTCCAGCATGTGCAGATTTTTGAGAACCGCGGCGCGATGATGGGCGCCAGCAATCCCCACCCGCACTGCCAGATATGGGCGACGGAGCATGTGCCCGACGAGCCTGCCGCGGAGCGCGTGAACCTGAAGTTGTGGCGAGAGACGCATAAGGGCGGCCTGTTGGAAGACTACGTGGCGCTCGAGTTGGAACAGAAGGAGCGGATCGTCTGCCAGAACGATGAATTTTTGGCGGTGGTGCCCTACTGGGCAGTGTGGCCGTTTGAGACGCTGGTGCTGGCACGCCAACCATTGCGCGCGCTGCCCGATTTCAACGCCGCCCAACGACGCGCCCTCGCCGAGATACTGAGCCAGTTGACCATCCGCTACGACAACCTCTTTGAGACCAGCTTTCCTTACACCATGGGCTTCCACCAGGGGCCGGGGCCGGAACAGCACTTCCATGCGCACTTCTATCCCCCGCTGCTTCGCTCGGCGACGGTGAAGAAGTTCATGGTCGGCTTCGAGATGCTGGGCATGCCGCAGCGCGACATCCTGCCCGAAGATGCCGCAGCAAGATTGCGCGAAGTGCCGTCGACGCATTACCTGGGGAGCCGCTCGTGATGAACAGAGCCAGGGCGGCGGCAGAGGAGATCGAGACCACGCAGAGGGAATCTGCGCGCGTTCTTGAAAACGCTAACATTCGCGTAGAAGTGGCACCGGCGCTGGGCGGGAAGCTCCTCTCGCTGCGCAGCAAGCGCACCTCGACCGAGTGGCTGCTGCCTCCGCTGCGGGCTTATACGGAGGCCACCTCGACAGACGGATTCGAAGCGTGGGATGGCGGCGGCTTTGACGAGTGTCTGCCCACGGTAGCCGCCACCCGGACAGCGCCGGATCATGGCGAGGTGTGGCGGCACGCATGGCTGGAGGAGACGGCTGCGGACTCGGTGTTGCTGCGCACGACTGCCCTGGGCGGCACGCTCGCACTCGAGCGGCGTGCGCAACTGGATGGAGCCTCTCTGGTGCTCGACTACGTGGTCGAAAACCGGAGCGACAAACCACAGAGCCTGCTCTATTGTGCGCACCCACTGCTGCGCGTGGAGCACGGCGACCGCATTCTGCTGCCTCCCGGCGTCCGCGAGGTGGTGGTCGAGGGCTCGGCTGGTGACCGGCTGGGCGATCGCGGCGATCGCATCGCATGGCCGAGGCCGAAAGCGCGCCAGGGCCTAGCGGGTGAGGACCTGAGCGTGGTGGGGCCTCCGGATGGATCGCAGGCAGACAAGCTCTTTGCTGGGCCGGTGACCGAGGGCTGGTGCGGCCTGGTTCGGCCCTCGCTGGAGGAAGGGATTGAGCTTACCTTCACCAGCGATGTGCTTCCGTATCTCGGAGTTTGGATATGCCGGGCGGCGTGGCCGGACGCCGGCGCGAAGAAACAGTACACAGTCGCCTTCGAGCCGACAAATGCGCCGCACGACAGCCTTGCGGATGCCGAGC
>DASXGY010000213.1:0-4350 GCA_036488835.1 Acidobacteriaceae bacterium | reverse complement strand
CCGCCGCGGGTGATTGCTCCGAATGCCGTCGACACCGATCTGGTCGATGGCAAGGCGCTGCTGGGTTGCCGTGTGCCGGTCGTGGTGGTGTCGCCCTTTACACGCGGCAACCCGGATAAACCGCGCATTGATTCTCTGGTCTACGACCACACGTCGGTGCTGAAGCTGATTGAGTGGCGCTGGCAACTCGCGCCGCTTACTTCGAGAGATGCGTCGAACCAAATCGCAAATCTTGCCCACGCACTGGATCTGAACCAACAGGACACCTCGTTGCCCGATCTGCCGGTCATCGCCAATCCGCCGTGGGAACCCTGCTTCAACGACTTTACGTTCGCCGTGGGCCAGCAGCCGGTTCCAGCGACCAGCGACCAGGCGATGGCACTGGCGAACCGGATGCACAGCAAGGGCGTCGATAACGAGACCTACGACTTCTATCTGCTGTTGAAGTCCGAACGCACCAATGGCTGGAATATTCCTGAAAATCTGCGCGCAAGGTGAATGTTGTTTGCGGGACTCGGGCAGTATGAAATTCGCTCGCTATATCCGCTTTTCGTCAAGCAGGACGCGCGATGTAGAAGGTCGCGGGGAAGCAGAGGTCGAGTGCGCCGTCTTTGGTGTAGTTGTCGAGCTGCCGCTCGCATGCATCGCCAAGGGCGGCGTGCTGCTCGGGAGGAAGGGCTGCCAGTCTGGACGCAAGCGGAGTGGCGTCCAAGAGTCGGCGTCCGTCTGCGGCGTGCCAGGTGCCATCGGGAACGATGTCGACGGATTCCTGGTGCTCGATGACGAAGCCGCCCTGCTTGAGGATGCCGTTGACGAGCGCCGGATTGTGCAGGCGGTGCACCTTGGTAAGGAACGCGGTGAAGTCCTTGAGGCCACATTCGAGCAGAGCTCGCTGCATGGCCATGGTGAGGTCGTGCTCTTCTTCCGAGCCCCAAAGTGCGACGTGGAGGCGGCCCTCCGGCTGCAACGCCGGGCGAATACGTGCGAGGGCCCGGCCCGGTTCTTCGAAGAACTGCAGCGCCTGCTGGCAGAAGGCGGCGTGGAAGGCCCCGGCGGCCAGCGCAGCGTCCTCGATGGCGGAGTGGATGTATTCGATGGGCGCCGCGCCGGGTGGTGCGGGCTGGCTGCGCGCGATGGCAAGCATGCTTTCGGTCGCGTCGATGGCGGTGACGCGCCCGGTGCTGCCGGCGGCCTCAGCCGCAGCGCGAGCGACGACGCCGGTGCCGGTGGCAATATCGATCACGTGTGCGCCCCTGGGGAGTTTTGCGTTCGCCACTAGTTGGCGTGCGGAGGGTGCGAACATGAGCGGCACCAGAGTCTCCTGATAGCGACGTGCCCCTTCTTCGGTAGTGAACATTGCCGTGTCTCCGAAAACGAGATGCGGGGAGTGACAAGTCTACTTTGCTCTAGTGGTTTGGGGCGGCTGATTCTGCGAGTGGGCTCTCCGGCAGCGGATTCACCTGGGCAACCTGCGGTGGGGCATGGAGGATGGTGAGCAGCTTCTGGTTGAGGCGCGACCTTATCTCGAAGCGATCCTGCGCGCGCGTAATGTAGCGGATGACGACTTCAAGACCCGCGCTGGGCCGCAGTTCCACTGTGGGCTGGGCGGAGAGCGTGCTAAGGCTGCCGTGTAGCTGGCTGAGGCGCAGCCATTCGCGGGTGGCTCGCTCGGCGTCGTCGCGCGTGATCTCTTCGACGGCGCCGCGGATCGCGTCACGCAGTGCATAGGGGTCTTTGCCCGAGGGCAGCGCGACGTGCAGCTCTTCCCAGAGCCACTGGCCGGTAGTGGAGAAGTTGAAGTAGTGGTCCTCGATGGCGTAGCTGTTCATGAAGGCGACGCGGCGGCCGGTGGGGCGGCCACTCTCTGCCCAGTTGCCGCTTTCGAGCAGTGTGGTGCGGAGCAGGCCGACCTCGACGACTTCGCCGCCGACGCCGTTGATCTCCACCCAGTCACCGACACGTACGCCGTTTTTGCCCATTAGGACGAACCAGCCGAAGAAGGCAACGATGAAGTCCTTGAGCACAACGGTGAGTCCGGCGGTAGTGAGCCCGATAACTGTTGGGGTCTGGCGCGGCATGCCGAAGATGACGATGAGGATGAGCAGCGCGCCGATGAGCTGCACGCTGAAGGAGAGGACGAACTCCAGTGTCTGCTGGCGGCGGCGGTCCAGCAGTGCGCGTCTGCTGAGCAGGCGATGAAACAACCGGCCGATCAGGATGGTGAGGACAACGATGGCGACGATGAAAGCGAAGACACGCAGGATACGTTGCGTAATGGTGCGCTCCTGCGCACGGACGAGGGCGTCCCATTTGCTGTAGGTATCGGCGAGGTTTTCGAGATCGTGGATGCGGTGCTCGTATTGGATGAGGGATTCGCGATTGACGGCGAGGGCGCGAAGACGAGCGGTCGCGGTGGTTGCATCGGCGGTCTGGGGTCCGCTGGCAGATCCGTCTCCGGCGGATGAATTGGCGTTCGCCGAATTCGCGGTTTCAGTATCGTTGGACAAGGCATTGCGCTGCTGAAGGAGCCGCGTGGCCAGCGATTGTGCCGCGGTGCGCGCCTCGACAAGTTGCTGGTGGCGGCTGCGCAGCGAGCTGAGGGCGCGGAACTTGCCGATGAGCGAGGTGAGCGCTGCGGGCGCCTCTAGCGCTTCGGTCTGGGAGACGACAGCACCGGTTTCCTGCTTGTGCACCGCCTCATGCTCGTCGAGCGCCTGCTGGATGAGGGCGTGGCGGTCGCCGCCAAGGCGGATAAGCGTCTGGTGCAGTTCGTCGGCTTCGTCGGTGTCGAGCGCGAGCTGGGCCTGGGCGAGTTGGAGCTGGGGATCGTCGTCCGCCGTGCCGGGGCCGTGCTGGCGGGCAGTCACCTCGGCCTGCTCGGCCTTGATGCGGATGTTCAGCGTATTCAGCCGCTGGGAGATTTTCAGGGCCTGGCCGGTGAGCGGCGGCGCGTGCTGGGTGGCGCCGCGCAGCGCGCTGGCGAACGCCTGATCGACCTCGCTATCGGCCAGCCGTAGCGCGTCCTGCGCATATTGGCGCTCCTGGGGCACGGCAGCCTGCGGCGCCAGTTGCCGGGCGGTATGAAGCGGCGACTGGTCCACCAGTCCGCTGGCAGACGGCAGGGCGGCGGGGGCGTTGAACTGTAGGGACGGATCGCCGCCGGAAGCCAGATGCTGGCCGATGAGCAGGGCGATGAAGAGCAGCGCCAGCACGCCGAGGATCCCGAAACGGCGGAAGTTGCGGAATCGGGACAGGCGAGTCTGGGGGAGGTCGGTCATGGAGGGTCGGGGACAGCGTTACTGCGAATAAGCGTCGGCTCGAGAGCCCTGGGTGGGTGATTTCCATCATTGTAATCAAGCGAGGCCGAAACTATTGATACCGCCTGGAACCAATGCCGCATTGACTCTTCTGGGGACGTGGGTACAATCTCCTGCATACCGGCACGACTTGGCAGGACCAGTCGGCGCCGGCCAAACCATCCAAAATCCCCAATTATTGATCATGCAACGAGTCTGCAAGCATCCCAAGGTGCGCGTGGTAGCGCGCGAAGACGATGTGGAATACGTCGAGTGCGAGGAGTGCGGCGAAGTGTTTGACGCCGACGAGTACCAGGAGATGTCGCTGGACAGCGGCGAAGATACGCTGGCCGAGAATGACGACGCCTGAGTCCCGTGCCCCACGGCGCGCGGTGGCGCGGGTGGGCGCGTCAGACAGGGCTGCGCGATTCCTCTGAGCCCAGCCGCCGGGTTTCCCGCAAGGTGTAGTGAAACCACGAAATCAGGGTGAGCGCGAAGGTGGCAGCGAGCGACAGTTTGCGCACGAGCACGAGAAACGGCGGAGCATAGAAGGCCGTCCATAGCGTGCTGGCGATGGCGATGATCTGCGCGACGGTGTTGGCCTTGCCCCATATGCTGGGGCGGAAATCGCGCGCGCCGGTGGTAGCGAAGAGTAGCGCGCCTACCACCACGATGCCGACATCGCGGCTGAAGACCAGGATGGTGACGCGGCGCGGGATGAGCCCCTGGTGCATAAGCACGAGGAAGAGCGTGCTGAGCAGCAGCTTGTCCGCGACGGGATCGAGGTACTCGCCCAGGCGCGTGCGCTGGTGCAGAATGCGCGCGAGCAGACCGTCGAGGCCATCGCTGATGCCGGCCAGGATGAAGAGCCCGAACGCGGTGCGGTAGCGGCCGTCCAGCACGGCGGTGACCAGGAAGGGAATGATGCAGAGCCGCAGGAACGTCAACTGGTTGGGCGCGGCGCGAAGGTCTTTCAGCACTGGTGGCGTGTCATGTCCATCAAATAGGGACGAGGTGCGAGGGAGTTCGTCCTTCTGGAAACCCATCGTACCGC
>DASXGY010000205.1:0-15469 GCA_036488835.1 Acidobacteriaceae bacterium | reverse complement strand
GGCAGCTCGTCCAACTTGTAGCGGCGAAGAAGGCGCCCCACTGCAGTGACGCGGCGATCGCCGTGCCGGGTGACAGAAAGCCCCTTTGGCTGCGGCTGGGCCTCCATGGTGCGAAACTTGTAAATGGTGAACAGTTGCCCCAGCCGGCCTACCCGTTCCTGGCGGAAGATGATTGGGCCCGGCGAACTGAGTCGTACCGCGACGGCAAGAACGGCAAACACCGGCGAGAAAACTAGCAGACCGAAAAAGGCCAGAGTCAGGTCCATACTCCGGCGTAGCCCACAGAGCGACCACTCACTCCCGTTCGGAAAGACGCTCGGCTCCGCCGCCTCAAACTCGTCGTAAGCAACTGCGGAAGCAGCAGCACTTCCACGTAACCGTTCCTCGCGATGGGGGGCAGCGCTCTTCCGTGAAAAGTCATTCCATAAAGGTTGAACGGAGAGACTACGTGAGGTTTCAAATGAACTCATTCAGTATCCTTGGATACACTTCTTGCCCCTCTGTTCGGCGCCCCGCGGGAGTCCCTTCCCGCTCTGGCGCATTAAGGTCGAGGCCGCATCTTCTTGTTCAGATGCAGCGGGGGAATCGAACATCGGGTTACCCAAGTCCTAATAACGCCATTGAGTGTGTCGCGCCAAACTGCAGCTGCCCGCGTCAAAGAATCCATCCCCGTTCATAGCCAGCCCTATCTCATACGCAGATAAGGTACATACTCATCAAAGTATCGTAAAGGAATCGTTACGCACTCCCCTAAGGGGCCGATTGACAACATGGCAGAAAATCGGATTTGTCTGCGGAATCAGTGTAACCTCACGATCGCAAAGATTGCTGTCTTACTACGTGCTCAAATTGACATCGAGTCGCTATAGCTCACGACTTTTCATATATTTACGCATAGACAACAATAGACAATACACCAAAATTCAGGGTTTCCAAGCGTCTTCGATCATGCGAACAAGCTCCGGTAACAGCCGGGACTTCGAATATACGACGGGCACACGAAAATCCGACAGGCCATTTCGACCGCCAGCCGCTCCCAGCAATCATTCTAATCGGCAAAAAGGCCCCGCAGCATGACCCCGGTTGCTCCGCCGATATGCTGGTCCAGGCGGGGCCGGCGAGTTCAGGGCCGGCGGTTCAGCCGCTGTCGTCCCGAATCCAGGATCCAGCCCCATTTCGAGAAATACTTCACCGCCGAGAGGACGTGATGCCACGCCAGCCGGGTATCGCGATACGAGCCCTTCTGATACTCGTGGACGATCGAGACCGCAGGGTAATAAAGCGCTCGGGAGACTGCCAGAATTCTCCGCACCAGATCGACGTCTTCCATATACATGAAGAAGCGCTCATCGAAGAGTCCCACCTGATCAATGACCGAGTTCCGCAGGAGCAGGAAGCAGCCGGACAGGGTAGGCGGCTCCATCGGCCGGTCATAATCGCGGTCGCGAAGCTCGTACCGCTCCATCGCGCCCCGGAAGACTCCGTGCGCAAAGCCCGGCGCAAAACGGCGCACCACCAAGTCCCACGGGGTTGGCAGCCGCTTGCAGAGGTGCTGCGTCGCTCCATCGGCGTAGAGGATCTTCGGCATGATCACACCGAGATCCGGCTGCGCCATCATCACCTGCAGCAGCCTCTCCAGCACCGGCTCCTCAAAATGCACATCCGGATTCAGCACCAGGTGATACGGACTGAGTTGCCAGATCCGCTGGTACGCGAGGTTGTGCGCCTTGCCGAACCCGAGATTTCCGGGCGGGCGCAGATAGATCGCCCCGCACTCCTCCGCCAGCGCCGCCACCGCCTCTTCGCCAGCGTTGTCCACCAGCACCAGTTGAATGCGGCACCGCTGCCGGGCGATGCTCTCCACCGCCCGGCGCAATTGCACGATCGAATTCCGATAGGTGACGATCGACGCCGTCAGGTCGAAGGCGACCGTGGACGGCGACGCTGCCGAGGAGAGTGCTCTCGCAGAAGCCGAGCCGATAGTTTGTGCTGGAGGGTTCAACGTCCGCGTGACGCAAGAGCGAGCGCGCTTGCTATCCTCTCGGAAGAGGATACTGAATCGCCCGCAGCCGGACAAGCAAAGCTGGTTTGCCCGAGGCCGCCTCTTTGGAGTGACCACGCTTGCAAGTTCTGATCGACCTGACCCAGGTGCCGGTCGGCCGGATGGGAATTGGCAGCTACGCGGAAAACCTGCTCGAGCAGTTTCGCGAGGTGGCGCCGGATATCTCCGTCACCGTTGTCCTCCAGTCGGACGATCCCGCACTCCGCGCCGCGATTCCCGCACGCGTCCGTGCTGTTGAGCTTCCCGCCCGACTCTTCCGCTGGTTTCCCGCGCGTCTTTTTTTCGAGCAGCTCGTTCTGCCCTTCCTTGCCTGGCGCTGTCGTGCCGACGTACTCCATTCGCTGCACTACTCTCTGCCCCTGCTGCCCGGCCGTGCCCGCCGGGTGGTCACCATGCACGACATGACCGCTTATCTTCTACCCCACATGCACACGGGCGCCAAGGGCGCATACATGCGGTTCTTTATCCGGCAGGCCGTATGGCGCGCAGACCGCCTGATCTTCGTCTCCGCCTCGGCGCTCGATGATTGCCGCAGATGGTTTCAGCTCCCTTTGGACGATGCAGTCGTCGTCCACCACGGCAAGAGCGACGCCTTCCGGCCGGATGGATCGCTGGAAGCGGTGACGAAGGTCCGGGCGCGCTATGGACTGCCAAGCCGCTACCTGCTCTACCTGGGCACCCTCGAGCCGCGAAAAAATATCCCGCTGCTGCTGCGCGCCTTCGCGGATCTGGCCCAACGCCATCCCGAGGCATCGCTGGTGATCGCGGGCAAGAAGGGTTGGTACTTCGACGAGATCTTCCACACCGTCGCCGTACTCAACCTCGCGGACCGCGTCATCTTTACCGGTTACGTGGATGAGGCGGATAAGCCGGCGCTGTTGCGTGGTGCATGCCTCTTTGTCTATCCCTCGGTCCACGAGGGATTCGGCGTCCCCGTGCTCGAAGCCATGGCCTCCGGCGTACCGACCATTGCCGGCAACCGCACGTCGATCCCAGAAATCGCCGGCGACGGCGCCCTGCTCATCGACCCCGCATCGCTGCCCGAGCTCACCGCTGCGCTGGAACACCTCTACACCGACGTGGCGGCGCGGTCCGAACTCGCCGCCCGTGGTCTGGCGCAAGCCGCGAAGTTCTCCTGGCGGAAGACCGCCGAAGAGACCGCCGCCGTCTATCGCGATACCGGTCAGCGCAAGCCGGCGCCCCCAAAGGCTTAATCCAGGGCGCGCAGCCGCGCTTTGCGCCCTGTACGCAGCCGCCGCCACAGCTCCTGCCGGGTCATGCGCGAGAATGCCGCGTCCGCAAAGCGCCGCTGGCGCACGGCTCGCATGGCAAGCCGGAAGAGGTGCAGCATCCTCTCCGCACCGCCGCGGTAGAGGTCGAGAAAATCGCTCTCTGCCGCGAGGTATGTGGCGTAGCGTGCCTGGCTCATACGCGCGTCGTAATCGAGCATCGCGACCTCATGCTCGAGCGCAAGGTCGCCTGCAATCCGCACCCCGAATCCAAGCTCATGAAAACGTTGGAAAACGTAGATGTCGGAATAGTCCAGCCAGAAACGCGGGCTGTAGCCACCGATGGCCGCTAGCGCGTCCACACGCACCAGTGTGCCGCTGTTGGCGGCAAAGATGGTCCGACGCTCCGTGTATGGGGCGGCTGGGTGTGGCAGCGGTACATGCCGCGCAAAACGCCATAGTCGGGGTGACAAAACAAATTTTCCGGCGTGGAGATACGGCGCTACCGCTGCAACCCGCTCGTCGTCCGCGGCTTGGCCTGCATGCTGCCGCATCCCGCGCAGAAAGTCGCCAGTCACCGATGTATCGTGATCGAGCAGCAGCAGCCATCGCGCGCCCTGCTCGTGTGCCAGTCGCGCCGCACCATTGTAGGCGCCAGCCACGCCCTCATTTCGAGTTGCATGGTGATAGCGGAAGGCAAAGGGCATCGTCGCGCTCTTCAGCGGCACCGGACTGTTGTCCCACACCAGCAGTTCGAAGCTGCGCAGGAGCGCGGGATCTTCGGCCACGGCCTGCGTCAGGCCCGCCAGCGTCTTCGATGCCGCGAGCGTCTTTCCATACAGCACAACCACCGTCAGGATGGGCGCGGTGTCCGTCATCGCCGAGCCTCGCAACCCGCCTCCCGCCGCCATCGATCCAAACGCTGAGCGCGATTCATGGTGACGCGACGGCGCCATGCAGCGAGCGTTGCCTGCAGAACCTCTGGAGCCTCGCGGCGTCGCATCTGGTTAATCAGCCGCACCCCCAGTTGTGCCGTGTACGCTGCATGTTCCCACCATCTGCCGTAAAGGTCCATGTAGGCGGACTCAGCCATCAGAAAATTCTGCAGACGAGGAAGCGAGACCCGCTCGCGATAGTTGAGCAGAGAGAAGTGGTGCTCCAGGCGCACCGAATCAAGGACAAACATGCGCCACCCCTGCACGAAGAACTGGTGGTGCAGCCAACTGTCGAGATGATCCAGCCAGAAGCAGGGATGAAAGCCGCCAATCGCGTCGAGGGCGACGACACGCAACAGCGCCGCGGAATTGAAAGCCCGCGCCTCGCGACGCGGTACTCCGCTGAAGTGCGCGGGCAATGGTTTCAAACGGCCGATGCGCACGTATGCGGGCGAAAGAAGCTGCTCGCCCTCCGCCAGGTGCGGAACAATGGCCGCGATCCGCGGATCGTCTTCTGCCGCTTTGAGACCCGGCTGTATCGCCGAAAAGAAATCTGCTGGGAGCGCCGTATCCTGGTCCAGCGTCAGCAGCCAGTCATAGCCTTCGGTCCGTGCTTGCGCGAGCGCCGATTCATACCCGCCCAGCAGGCCACGATTTCTCACCGCCGCGTGATAGCGAAAATTCTCCGGCAGCTCATGGAGGGCTAATTCGCCGGCAGGGCTATTGTTATGGATCAATACATGGCAATCGACCGCAGCGGCTTCGCGCAATGCGCCAGCCAGCGTCGCCACCGTCACCGACGCAGACGGGCGCTGTCCGTACAGCACAACCACGGCAAAGATTCGTGTGCGATGGATTGAGCTCTCGCCCGGCAAGGCCAGCTCCTAGCTGCGAAGGTGCATCGCCTGCTTCACTTGCATGTAGCGATCGCGCAGTCGGGGATCCGTCTCCGCATACTCGTACAGGTAGACCACCGTCACCCGGATGCAGCCGAGCATTATTCCGGCTACCAGTCCTACGAATAGAAACAAGATCGGCTTCGGCCAGGATCGCACCTTCGGCACCTGAGGCGGGTCCACCATCTGCACCGTCGGCGTCGCTTTGGCTTCGTCGATGCGGGCTGCCTCCAGTTGCCGCGCCAGCAGATCGTACAGCGTCTGGTGGTACTGCATATCGCGTTCCTTGCGAATGTACTCCAGTCCGGCTGCCGGAAACTCGTGCTGCGACAGCATGGCGCCGCCGCTGCCCTTCTGCAGTTGCTGCAGTTGTTCCCGTAACCCGGCAAGTTCCGTGCGCAGGCGAACGACCTCAGGATTCTGCTCCGTGGAGGAGGACAGCAATGCCCCAAGCTGCACCTCGTGAGAAGTGATATTGGCCTGGATATTCGCCTCTTGGCCGATGATGTTCTGCGCCTGACCGCTCAACTGCAGCACACCGGTGGATTGCTGCGTCTGCTTCAGCGCAACCTCGGCATCAGCCAGATGGTCCTTCTCCTGCGCGAGCTGCTGCTCAAAAAACAGGCGACGCTGGCTTGCCGCTCCGATCGCCAGCCGGTTGTTCTGCTGAAACAGCTCATCGGCGTAGCCATTGGCCAGCGTAGCCGCGCGATGCGGATCCTTGTCCTCGACGATAATCTGCATGAGCCCATCTTTGCCGGCTACAAACCTGGAACGCTTTCGCAGCATGCCGGCAGCCCCGTCGAGGTCAGGAATCTTGTAGACATCCATCAAGTGGAAGCGGTTCACCATGTCGTCGGCAACCAGGTTGGTCTGCAGAATCGAGACGTACAAGTCCGCCGGATTCTTCAGCCCGAGATTGCTGCCCACGGCGGAAAATGCCGTCAGTGCGCCAAGCTGGCTCAGCAGCGCTGAACTGGACTGCTCCTGCTGCGGCGGCATGATCGTTGCCTGTGACTTGTACAGCGTCGGCGCCCGGAAAAGCGCGATAATCGCGATCACCAGCCCCGCCACGGCCCAGCCAAGGATCAGCCACTTGCGCCGTGCAAAGATCAGCAGCACGTCCAGCAGGTCCAGCTTGCGAACACTCCCCTGCTCAGTTTCCATCATTGGACTCAATTCGTGATCACCGCGAGGGCCCCGGCGCCCAGCGCGATGGAAGAGAAGAGCTGCGAGAAGTTGAGCAGGGTCCGGAGGCCGTTACCGCGATACGTCTTCTCGGGCACCACGATGGTATCCCCCGGATGAATGCGTGACTGGTCGAATTCATTGCCCCAGAAGCTCTTCGCCGACTCACGGCTCAGCACCGAGCCGTCCGCGCGAATGATAAACGCATGCTTGTCGTCCGCATCCCGGTTTGCGCCGCCGGCCTGCTTCAGGTAGCCGAAGACGCGACGCTGCGGATCGAAGAGGAATGTACTCTGCTCGTACACCGCGCCCACTACGTTCACACTGGATGGCTTTGCCGGAACGATGAACCGGTCTCCATCTTCCACAGCCAAGTCCGGCAGATTGTTCACACTGTCCGCATCCGGCGGCAGAGAAAGCACCACGCGTCCGCTCGCACGCAGCTGCCGTAGCCGGTTCACCAGCAATTGCGTCGCGCCCGACGCCGCGGCATTGGCCGCCTGGTCAGTGGGTGTGATTGCTCCCGCTGCGCTGGCCGCACCGGCACGGTCGGTGGCCAGCTCCAGTTGGGTTACATAATCATCCAGCCGCTGCTGCTGCACGATGCGCGTCGATTCCCGCGTCAGCTCCGCTCCAAAGAGATACGCGTTCGGGGTGAGTCCGCCGGCGCGTTCAATCAGATGACGCAGCGTCTCCCCCGGCTGTGCGCTGTAAATGCCGGCATGTTCCACCTCGCCCTCGACCCGCACCAGCTTGGTCTGTTGGCTTTGCGGCACCAGGATGTCGGCCTGGGAAAAGATGGTGATCACGTCGTGGGGCTCAACCATCAGATCCTGGCTCGGATCGTGCTCCCGTACAAGCTTGCCCAGGTCGAACGGGATCAAGGTCGTCTTCAGCGTCACCGGGTCCATCCGCTCGATCACCGCGTAAGACCAGTCGATCTCGGGAGCCATCAGCGAGACGTCGTTCAGGTAGCGCGCGGTCGCGGTGTTCTCGGTGCGCGCGATGCGCTGCTGATCCGCCAGCGACCCGCCACCAATCATGTTGCTGCGCGGGATCGTGGTTTGCGTGCTCTGCGTTGGCTGGTTGGACACTGTCCCCGGGATCTGTTCGTCCGGCGGCGTCAGCTCGCTGGTCGTGGTCCCATACGCCATGTTGTTCGACAACTGCGCCTGCGCGTTCGCGTCCACCGGGGGCGCCGGTGCGTTGCTTGAAGCCGCTGCTGTCGCTCCCTGCTGATCGCCGTTCTGCGCACTCTGCGACGCCTGCTGCGCATCGTAAAGCCGCTTCTCCTGGTCCCTCTGCAGATAGAGGAAGTACTGCCGCTGGCTCTCCGCCTGCGTCTGGCGATAAGCCGTGAAGCGCTGCGCATAGTCCGGCTGGAAGACCGGCGAAGGCAGCCCAAGCTGGTTCCGCTTCTGCCAGTAGTCGCGGGTCACCAGCGCTTCGCTGTTCGGCAGCAGCTCGCTCAGCTTCATCCCCGGATGCCAGGCAAACCGTCCCGGGTCCGCCACATTGCCGCGCACCGTTACCGTCTTGTCGAAGCTGGGAGAAATCGGCAGCACCCGAATGACGTCTCCGTCCTGCAGCGGCGTACCTTTTCCCGCGCTGTCTACCGTAATGTCCATAACGCGCTGGTGTTGCTCGGCATCGATCCGCTCCAGTGACGCACGCGTCAGGGAGGCCATACTCGTCAGCCCACCTGCGTCGGTTAGCACATCCCCCAGGGTGGAGGTCTCCTTCTGATCCTTCAGCTCGTAAATCGCCGGCGATCGAACGCTGCCGTACACCGCCACCTGCGGCCCGACCGGCGGGATGTATACCACGTCGCCGGGCAGCAGCTCCACATCGTGCGACTTGTCCCCGTTCACCAGCAGGTTGTACATGTCGAGGTCGGCAACGGTGTTGCCATTGCGCCGCAGCAGAATGTGACGCAGCGATCCCTGCGGCGCCGGGCCGCCGGTGGCGAAGATCGCGCTCACCAGCGTGCTCAGGGAGCTCACCGTGTAGCTGCCCGGATAGCGGGCCTGCCCGGTAACAAAGATGCGGATGGGATGGAGTTGTCCCAGATTCACCGAAACGTCAAAGTTCTTGTAGATACGGGCAACACCGTCGTGGACATGCTGTCGCAGTTGGTCGTAGGGGATGCCGCCCACGTGAACCGCGCCCACCTGCGGGATATACACCAAGCCGTTCCGGTCCACCGTTAACTCGGCATTGAAGTTGATCTGACCCCAAACGCGGATCAGCAACTGGTCGCCCGGACCCACGACATAATTCGAGGTGACCGGCACCTGGTCCACCGGCGCAAACGTGCTCGGACTCTGCAGAAATAGCTTCGCGCCATAGATTGGCAGCATCTGGCCCACCGACGCGTAGACCCGTCGCTGGAACTCGGTAGGCGGATCCGGCGCGAAGAATCGCTGATAGTACAGCGGATAGGTGCGCGCGTTCGAGCCTTCGGTACGGCCACTCGTCCCATTCAAGTTGTCGACATAGTTCGGACTCGGCTGCAGATCCATCGACTGCGGAGCAGCGTTATAGTTGCCCCCGGCGCCGTTATAGCCGCCGCCGTTTCCGTAGGGGTTCTGCTGCGTCGGAGTCGTTCCCGGAGCGGCGCCGCTCTGCAGGCTGGGCAATTGCAGTTGCTGGCCTTGCTGGCCAGATCCCGTGCTGCCGCCACAGTAGGAGGTACTCGGATCACAGGCAGCCTGGCCGAGTACCGGCAACGGCTGCAGCCCTAGAACCGCCAATGCGCTCGCCAGACAGACCGTTAAGGCACTTTTCCTGCCGCTGTGAGGAGCGGAAATCCACCTGGCATGGATTCTCCTTAACGAAAGGCCACAAGAACTGTCGCGGGTTCGTGTGAACCTCCAGGAAAACTGCGTTAAACGTTGACTCATATTTGGGGATTTTGCAGCAGGCCGAATCGATGGTGAAGTTCGGCACGCGACGCTAGATTCACTCCTTGAACGATCCGTTTCGAGGGCCGGCCGTGAAGCCCGGGCCCCGTCTAGTGTAGAGCCTACACGACTCTTGGGGCACCTCTGTTTCCATTCTGCCCCGTGGCGTACCAGGAATTGTCCCCGCGCCGGATCTCAATCTCCAGACCGATTCAAGGCAAGCCCGTCTGCCGCGAGGCGCGCTGGAGGCGTCACCTTGACCGCACGCGCGCGCATGCCCCCGCCCACCAGTTCCCGCGGTGACGCTGCCATCAGCAACAGGACGCAAAGCGAGAAGGGATTGCCGAAGCTGAACAGGTAGCGAGTCGAGATATTATTCATGAAATACACGATCATCAGGCACCACAGCATCGCATAATAGCGCGTCCAGGCGTTGTTCTCTCGTGGGTGCGAGACCTTCCACAGCAGAAAGAAGACCCGCAGCATGCTGCCCAAGATCATTCCCCCCGCGATCAGACCGCTCTCAAAGAGAAGCTGCACATAGCCGTTGTCAATGGGGCCTACCATCCGATCTCCCATGCGATAACCAAAGCCGAAGAGCCACCGGTCGTGCGCACGCAGGATACGGAAGGCGATTTGCCAGATGCCGGTGCGTCCGGAGAGACCGGATTTCAGGCCGCGCCCGCTTGTGTTCAGGGAGAGGAAGTCCATCAGAAAACTTCCCAGATGGCCAATGCGATTGTTCTGCAGCAGGTACGACGCGGCAACGGGAATCAGAATCAGAAAAACAATAAAATGGAGGTGCCGGACGCGGATTGTTCGCAACCACCCGCCCATCGCGCCACGGAACAACATCGCCCCTCCGGCAATGAGCACCGCGGAGAGGCTGCCACGCGAGCCGGTAAGGAAGACCAGGCCAAACGCGGCGATCGATAGCCCAATCAGCGCTTTTTTCTTCCAGCCCGCCTTCTCCTCCATCGCCCTCCAGATGATCACCGGGACAAAGCCGGCCAGAATAAAACTGATCAGATTGGGATGAGCGCGAGTACCGCCGTTAAAGCGCCCGGACGCCCCGGCAAACAGCGTCTGCCTGCCGGAGATCAGAGTCAGCGAGGCCGTCGCAATGCCTGCCTGCGAGTAAGCGCGTATCACGTTCGGCACGCCGATCTCTTGCACAACGAGCCGCGAGCAAAGGAATACCATGATGAACCCCAGACCATAGATCATCGAATATGAGTCGCCCGAGGTATAAGAGACCGCCTCACCGAAGAGCATCGCCGCAAACAGCAGGCCGCCGCCTCCGAGGATATGTTGCAGGCGATCCGTACGCTCCCTTCCGCATAGGACCAGCAGGCCGCAGAACGCGAGGACCACCAAGGGGAGGAAGACTACAAGCGAGGAAGCAAACTCGTATTCCAGAAAGGCAGTCAGGAAGCTGAGGCAGAGGCTGGTCTGGACCAGCCATTTCAGGCTCAACTGCAGAGTCGATGGTCTGGCGAAGCCAGTACCGGACGGTGCGGTCCATTGGTTTCGCGCTATATTCAACGTCACCCTCTCCGCACCTCTGCTGGGCGCTGGCCCGGTTCGTATACCTGGTTCGCCTGCGAGCCATCAGTCTAACCTGCTGGCCTTCTGAGGCATTCCTTGTCAGGTTTTCCTACAGGAGATTCGGTATCGTTCGGTCATGTTGAACACGCTACGCCATGTGTAACGTCACGCTCTGAATACAAACGGACGCCTCTCGGGCATCGGCCGGTTCGCGCGTTGGCAAATCGCCACTCGCTTGCTTCCCGGAGCCACCGTTGCGATTCCATTCACTGACCGCCCACGTCTGCTGGTGTCACGTGGCATGTATGGCGCCACGTAGAATGTCTACTGCTGTCTCAACGACTTCGAAGACATGAGCTTCCTCGTTCACTATCTCAGACAGGACGACGTTTTTGTGGCTGTCGGGGCAAACATTGGCGCCTACACGGTGCTCGCAGGCGCGAGAACCTACGCGTTTGAGCCCCTCCCTGCCGCCCTCCATTCCCTGCGCGACAATCTGGCTCTCAACCAAATCTCTGGCAGGGTAAGCATCGAACCGTATGCGGCCGGACGCGCTCTCGGTAGCGTGCCCATCTCTACCGGCGGACCAAGTGCGATGCACCATATCAAACCCGGATCGCCCCGTCCTCCTCCGTGCTCGAAATGCGGACAATCGACTCCTATGACTTGCGACCCGCGATTATGAAAATCGACGTAGAAGCACACGAGGCCGACGTCCTCGCCGCGACGCAATGGAAACAGTAAGCAGCCACGAGTTGGTTGCCGTCCTCACCGAAAATAGCGACGACAGTGACAAATACGGAGACGGCATCCTGAGCGTCACCGCTTTCATGAGCCATTACGGGTCTACGGCGGTCACCTATGACCCATGGCAACGTCGCATCCGTCCGAAGCACAAGCGGTCCGACAACACCCTCTACATCCGTGATATCGCCAAGGCGGAGCAGCGCGTGGCCGAGGCGCAGCCCTTCCTCGTCCTCGGACGATCTGTCTAGCCCGGCACCATCGCCGCATGTCTCCGCATCACTCCACCGTCAGGTTCAGCGTCACGCTGTGCGAGACGCCCGGCGCGCCCGCAGCTACTGTGATCGTGTAAACACCCTGGCCGCTACTCCCGGACCCCGTTGTTGTGCCTGCCCCGCCATTGATCGAAAGCCCGCAGCCGGTGAGCCCCAGACAGATCGCTCCCAGCACCAGCAGCATTCGGCACCGCGCGAACAGTCCCGCCCATCCCCATCTGCGCCACAGCACCAGGGACGCCAATACCGCCCCGACCATCGTCTTCCCGCCCCACGGCGACGCCGGGCTCGCATGCATGCTTGCCGCGACTGTTGCCACCGTCACCTGTATGGTTGCGGTCGCCCCCGTTCCCGTCATGGTTACGTTTACCGGATTGGTCGAGCAGGTGCTCCCCGCTGGCGCGCCGGTGCATGCGAAGGTGATCGGCCCTGCCGATGCACCCACGGGCGTCAGTAGCAGTTGATAAGTGGCGCTGCTCCCGCCGGTTACGGTGCTACTGGATGCCCCCTGCACGCTCAACTGGAAGTCGGCCCCAACCCCGGTTACCGGCACATTGAACGGTGCACCGGCCCCGCTCGCCGTCACCTGCACCGTACCCTCTTGCGTTCCCGCAACCTGCGGAGCAAAGGTGACCGCTACGGTGCAGCTCGCCCCGGGCGCAACCGCCACCGTGCAGGCATTGCTGGCGATGGAAAAGCTCTGGCTTGCCGCAACCGCGATGCCGCTGAGGGCACCTGTGCCGGTGTTGATCAGGGTCAGTGTCTGCGGCGAAGAAATCGAGTTCACTCCCTGAATTCCGAAATCGATGGCCAGGGGCGATAGTGTCGCCGTGACGCCGCCACCCGACGCGGGCGGGACGCCGGTGCCGTTCAGCGCCACCACCTGTGCGCCCAGCGCATCCTGGATCGTCATCTGGCCGCGCTCCGCTCCCACCGCTTTGGGCGAATACACCACCGCGAGCGCGCAGGCGCTATGCCCCGGCAGCGCAATGCCGCACAGATTCGTCACCGCGAAGTCGCCCGTCACCTGCACCTTGATATTGGTCAGTGCGCTGTCGCCGATGTTGCTCACCGTCACCTGCTGCGCCGCACTGGTCGTCCCGATCACCTGCGCCGCGAAGGTCAGCGCCGATGCGCTCAACGCATCCGTTGGGCCGGTCTGGCCGTTCCCGCTCAGCAGCGCCGTCTGCGTGCCGGCGTCGTCGGTGGCCACCAGGCTGCCTGATGCGGCGCCCGACGCCGCGGGCGAGAAGACCACGCCCACCGTGCAACTCGTATTCACCGGCAGCGAAGAGCCGCAGGTGTTCGCAGTGATGGTGAACGGGCCGCTGACGTTCAGCGGCTTCAGCCCTGCGACATTTGCTCCTGTATTCGCAACAGTTACGTATTGCACCGGACTGGTCTGCCCGATACGCACCGATCCAAAATCCAGTCGCAGCGGCGTCAGCACCATCGTGCCCGATTGTGTCCCGGCGCCCTGCACATTGGCCATCAATATCCCGCCCTGCACATTTGCCGCGATCGTCACGGTCCCACTGCGCTGCCCGGTTGCCGTCGGCGCAAACACGATTGCGATCGAGCATGATGCCCCTGGCGCTAATGTTGCTGGGCACTGGCTGCCACTCAAAACAAAGTCGCCGCTGCTCAGCGTTGGTGCACCCAGCGTGAGCGCAATCGAGCCCGCATTCTGGATCGTCAGGCTCTCCGCACCACTGGTGGTGGCCACCGCCTGCGCAGCGAAGATCAGCGTGGCCGGCAAGATGGTCGCTGTCGCCGTCGTGGTCTTCAACGCTGTGCTCGCCAGCTCTGCCTGCCACACGCCGCGCCCCTTCGTCCCGGCACGCAGCCACTTCTCCCCGCTGGTATCCACGGCGTTCAGCGTCGTCACCCGCACTGCCGGCAGCCCGGCGCCATACGCGCTCCAGCAGTTCTGTTTTACGTCGGCGCATTGTGTAATCGACGTAGTGACATAGACACCGACATCCGTCCCCACATAGATAATCGCCGGATCCTCCGGATCCACCAGCACCGCATTCACTGGCGTGTTCGGCAGATCATTGGTCAGATTCTGCCAAGTGCTTCCCGCGTCCGTACTGCCATAGAGAGCCGGCACATTTGGCCACGCCAGCGGCGCAAGGCCCTGCCCGCCAAAACCACCGATCCCCACATATACCGTCTTGCCGGTCGTGTCCGTGGCATCCACCGTGATCGCCGAAATGCCGACCTGCGCGCGGTTGAAGACCTCAGCATCGGTCGGATCGTTTGTCACCGTGCTGCCGGTTACATCGCTCCACGCCGTCGATCCCGCCACCGACGACGGCGTCACCAGCGCCGTCAACACATGGCCGGCACCCGTCATCGCCCCATCCAGAACGCCAGCCAGTCCAACGTAGATCCGCTCTGCCTGATCGCCGCGTCCTGAGATGGCTCCCGTCGCAGCCAGCGCGCGCACCTGCGTATTGCTCGACTGGCAGACCGGCGCATTGTTGCCATCCAGCATCCTGCTTAGCGCATTCGCCGCACTCCAGTTCGTTCCATCTGCCGTCCCGCGCCACACCCGGCAGGTCGCCAGCAGTATGCGCGTCGGATCTTCCGGGTCCAGGGTCCACACCGCAGGAGCATTCAGCGCCGATCCGTCCCCGCTTACCTGCGCGTTACCGATTACCGGTCCGCTTCCAAAATCCGCTGGCCCGCATGACGCTCCCAACGCGCACGCTCGGATTGATACGCCCGTGCCCGACGTCGCAAGCCACGTTCCCGCATTTGCGCCCCAGCCGACAGCAGTAGAGCCGCCCGGCCCATTCAACAGCAACTGCCAGACGCCATCGTGACCGCCTGCCGTTCCTGCCGCTCCTGTTCCCGCCAGCAACTGGCTCGCATCCGCTGGATCCTGAGACAGCGAGGTCACCTCCGCCAGCGAACCCAGCGTCCCATTCAGGTTGTCAAAGTGCGTCGCATCATCGGCGGAGCAGGCCGCCAGTTGCTGATTCACCGCATCCCTGGTGCGCCACAGGCCGCGATCGTTTGCAAAATAAAGCGTAGCCGTATTAGCCACCCAGCCCACGGAGTGCTGGTTCGGCCCCACCTGCGCCACTCCGGGACACGTGTTCACATTGGTTGCGTTCCGCCACACACAGCCCGCCGCCAGACTGCAACGAAACAGATCCTGGGTCCCCGCAAACAGGAGCGTGTCATTGTTGCCGGAAGGAATCGCCTCGAGCCACAGATGATGGCTCGTCCCGGCAATCGTCCCCGGGCCGGTCTCCAAAGCAGTTACACCGATTTGCTTCCCGAAAACCGGCGCCTGCGTCGAGCATCTGCCACCCGACGCACCGCATACGTCCTCCCACAACCCGGTGTCCTTATCGTTCTGATCAGTCGCCAGCGCGAACATGTCTCCGCTGCCCGGCTGGACCGCCAGCGCCGCGCTATAGATCGGACAGTTCGGCGACCCCGGAAATCGGCAGGAGATGTCGCTCAGCGCCGTGCCCCCCGGCTGGCTGGACAATCGCGTCCACGTTACCCCATCCGGCGATGAGTAGAAGCCGTGATTGCGCAGCGCCGCCACGAAGATGCCGCGCATCGGATTCCACACCACCGATAGCGCAACTATGCCCGTCTTCTGCAATATCGGCGATTGCAGTGTTTGACCCGGGCCGTCCTCGATGTCGGCCAACTGCCACGTCTGG
>DASXGY010000171.1:0-9594 GCA_036488835.1 Acidobacteriaceae bacterium | reverse complement strand
GAGCCATTCGATCACGGCGGCTTACAGCGGGGATGCGAATAATGCTGCCGCGACTGGAACGGTTACGCAGACAGTCGATGCGCCGATCACAATCGATGGCGGCAGCGGCTCGACGGCGCTGACTGTGACATCCGGCCAGTCAGTCACGGCGAAGGTGAGCGTGGCGGGAGCGGCTGGGTTCAGCGGGACGGTGAATTTTTCCTGCACGGACCTGCCAGCGAATGCGGCGTGCAGTTTCAGTCCGGCGTCGATGGCCGTCTCCGGAACAACAGCTGCGAGCACGATGCTGACTGTCTCGACTGCGGCCGTGACTACGGCGAACGCGGGGGATGATGGGCCATTGCGCGCAGTAACAGTTCTGGCGTGCGGGCTTCCGCTGCTGGGATTGCTGATGCTGCTGCCGGTGGCTCGCGGGCGACGGCTGCTGCTGCTTTGCCTGGGATTCGTGCTGTTCGTTTCGGTGACCAGCCTGACGGGATGCGGCGGCGGTCAGTCTGCGCAGTCGAGTGAGACGAAAACGATGCCGGGCAGCTACACCTTCAACGTGGTTGCCACCTCGGGCGCGGTAACTTCAACAGCGAGCTACAGCCTGACTGTGCAGTAAACAATCCGCAACGAAATGCGCGACGGTGGCACGTCCGTCGCGCGTTCGATTGTGTCTGCATGCGCGGAGGCGGGTTGGAGTGCCGCGCCGTCCCTGATACAACAAGAGCACGACGCGGCTGAGGCGAACGCCAGACGGCGCAGCCCTCTGCTCACTCTTGTGACAGGCAGGGAAGGACGAGGCGATGGAGACGCGCGCAAAGGTCACGAAGGATGCGAACCGACGGTTGCGCGTGGCGATCGCGGGCTTTGGCACGGTGGGCTCGGCGGTGGCGCGCATCCTGGTCGAGCAGGGCGCTGGTTCCTCGTTCGAGCTGGCGTACATCCTGAACCGGCGGATTGCCAAAAAACGCGTGGACTGGATGCCGGGTTCCGTGCGCTGGACGGACGACATCGACGAGGTTCTGGACTCGGATATCGATGTGCTGGTGGAGTTGGTGGGCGGCCTGGACCCGGCGGGAACGTGGGTGCGGCGCGCGCTGGCGAGCGGCAAGTCCGTGGTGACGGCGAACAAGGCGCTGATGGCGGCAGAAGGGGTGGCGCTGAGCGAGTTGGCATGCCGGCACCGGCAGCACCTGGCTTACGGTGCGTCGGTGGCGGGCGGCGTGCCGGTGCTTTCGGGATTGCAGGAGGGGCTTGCGGGCGACCAACTGGTGCGCGTGAGCGGGATTCTCAACGGGACATGCAACTACATTCTGACGCGCATGGAGCATGCGGGCTTGTCCTTTTCCGATGCGCTGACCGAAGCGCAGCGTGCGGGCTTTGCCGAAGCAGACCCGAGCGCCGATGTGGACGGCTATGATGCGCGCGCGAAGATCACGATCCTGAGCCGCGTGGCGCTGGGCGCGGATGTCGATCTGGAGACGGTGCTGTGCCGGTCGATCCGGGCGATTACCGCAGTGGACCTGCGCTATGCGGCAGAGCTGGGCTGCACCATCCGGCAGATTTCGCATGCGGAGGTGCACGGGGACGAACTCCACATTGCCGTGCAGCCGATGCTGGTGGAACGGGCGCTGCCCCACGCGCGGGTGGTGGGAGCACAGAACATTGTGGTGAGCACGGGCCGCTACGGCGGAGAGACGACCTTCTCCGGCAACGGCGCGGGCGGCAATCCTACCGCGGTGGCGGTGGTGAGCGATCTGGTGGCGCTGGCGCGGCTGGGCACGACATCGTCCGAGTCGATGAGCCCGACGCTAAAGAAGATGGTGGCTTCGAGCCAGTTCGTGATGCCGCATTACACGCGCTACCTGGTGCGCGACCGGCCGGGCATTCTGGCAGCCATCTCGCAGGTGCTGGCGACGTATGCGATCAATGTGGATGCGGTGCTGCAGTTGCCGGGGCATTCGCGTGAGGCGCTGCCGTTTGCCATCACGCTTGAGCCGTCCAGCCAGCAGGCGCTCGACGCGGCGATGGCAGAGATTGGCAAACTGCACTTTCTGGCGCAGCCGCCGCTGTGTTTGCCGATCCTGAGGAAGCGCGCGTGACCCACCTGCACTGCATTGGACCCGCTTGCGGGTCAACGTTCGACCTGCACACGCCGTTGATGGCTTGTCCGAAGTGCGGCGAGCTGTTGGAGGTGCTGGTCGATGCACCGCAGATGGATGCGGGGGCGCTGAAGACGTTGTGGTCGGAGCGACGGCGCTCATTTGCGAATGTGGACGCGAGCGGCGTCTGGCGCTTTCGCGAGGCGCTGCCGCATTATGCGGCCGAGCATGTCGTGACGCTGCGCGAAGGCAATGTGCCGATGGTGCGCGCGCAGCGGGCGGCGGAGTTTGCGGGCGTGACGCGGCTGCACTTCAAGCATCTGGGATGGAACCCGACGGGCTGCTTCAAGGACCTGGGGATGACGACGGGCATGACCGAGGCGCGCTACCTGGGCGCGAAGGTGGTGGCCTGCGCGTCGACGGGAAATACAGCGGCGTCGCTGGCGGCGTATGCGGCGCGTGCGGGCGTGATTGGGCGCGTGTATCTGCCGGCGGGCCAGGTGTCGATGAACAAGCTGGCACAGGCGCTGGACTTTGGCGCCGAGATTGTGGAGGTCAACGGCAGCTTTGACGATGCGTTGAATACACTCCTCGCGCTGCCTCCGGAGGAAGTCTACTTCCTGAACTCGGTGAACCCGTTCCGCATCGAGGGGCAGAAGACGTGCATGTACGAGGTGATGGAGGAGCGCGGCTGGCGCGCGCCGGAGTATCTGGTCGTGCCGGGTGGGAATCTTGGCAATAGCGCTTCCTTCGGCAAGGCATTCGATGAGCTGCTTAAGTGGGGGCTGATTGAGCGTGCACCGAAGATGATCGTGGTGCAGGCTGCGGGCGCGAATCCGTTTGCGCGGCTCTGGAGGGAGCGTGCGAAGAATCCCGATGCGGTGCTCGCGCCTCTCGATCCGGAGACGCGCGCGACGGCGATTCGCATTGGCAATCCGCGTTCGTGGCGCAAGGCGCTGCATGGAGTGGAAGCGACGGGCGGACGCGTGGTCGACGTGACGGATGAGGAGATTGGCGAAGCAAAGGCGGCGATCGGACGGGACGGCATTGGGTGTGAGCCGGCATCGGCGACGACGCTGGCCGGACTGAAAAAGCTGCGCGCGTCCGGTGTGGTGGAACGCGATGCTGAGGTGGTGGCAATGCTGACCGGCCATGGGTTGAAGGACACGGCTTACATTCTGGAGCAGCATGGAGCCGGCAACCAGGGCCAGCAAGAGGGGCATTAAGGACGAGGATGTCAGACACGCTGCCTATCGAGTCGTTACCGCTTGGCGTGGAGCCGGCGGAGATCCATGTTCCGGGATCGATCGCGAACCTGGGGCCGGGCTTCGACACGCTTGCGATCGCGGTGAATCTCTACCTGAGTTTGCTCGTGGAGCGGCGCGAGGGGCTCGATGGTGTCACGTTTGAGTTTGTGGGCTGCGATCCGCTGGGTGAGAACCTGATCCATGCGGCGTATGCGCAACTGCGCGAGGAGTATGCGCGGCCTCTGCCATCGATTCATGTAGAGGTACGCAGCCAGATTCCGCCGCGCTCCGGGTTGGGCTCGAGTGCTGCGGCGACGGTCGCGGGATTGCGACTGTTCGAAGTGGTGAGCGGGGTGACGCTGGGGCCGACGCCACTGCTGGCTGTAGCGGCGGCGCTGGAAGGTCACGCGGACAACGTTGCTGCGGCAATGCTGGGCGGGCTGACCGTGAGCTGCCAGACGGATGATGGAGGCGTGACCGCGGTGAGCTTGCCGTGGCCGACGGCGATACGGCTGCTGGTGCTGACGCCGGATTATGCGCTGACCACAACACGGGCGCGCGAGGTGCTGCCCGCGCAGGTGCCCTTTCGCGACGCAGTGAGCAACATGCAGCGTGTGGCGCTGCTGCTGTGCGCGCTGGAGAGCGAGCATCCGCAGAGTTTGCGAGAGGCGATGCTGGACAAGCTGCACCAGCCGTATCGCAAGGACATTGTGCCGGGTCTGACGGAGCTGCTGGAGCTGGAGCATCCGAAGCTGCTTGGCGTGTGCCTGAGCGGCGCGGGGCCATCGCTGCTGGCGCTGACGCTGGGCGAGTCGGCGGAGGTGCAGTACCTGGTGGAGGAGAGTTACAGCAAGACGGGCAATCCGTTCACCATGCGCTGGCTTAAGGGCGAGCAGCCGTTTCCATGAGCAATTGTTGCATCGGCGCCGGACGATCGGTGTAGTGCAGGCGGGGCAGGTCTTCTACGGCGCGGCGCAGTGCAGTTTCCCAGCGAGCGTGCAGCTCGAGCAATTCGGAGTCGTCCGCGGCGAAGCGCCGGTATTCGGTGAGATCGAGCGAGCCATCGCGGTAGACGAGCAGCTCGAGCGGCGGCCCTACGGTGACATTCGAGCGAATGGTGGCATCGAAGGAGAGCATGGCGTAGAGCGCGGCGACATCCAGCGGCGTCTTGTCATAGACGATGCCGCGATCGAGGATGGGACGGCCGTACTTTGCCTCGCCGATCTGCAGATAGGGCGAGTCCTGAGTGGCGCTGAGCGGGTTGCCCTGCGGGTAGATGCAATAGAGCCCGGTTGGTCCACCCTTGACCTGGCCGCCGAGCAGCAGATGGATGTTGAAGTTGTAGTCGTCGCGTTCGAGCGCGGCTCGGTCGAGATCGGAGACGCGACGCACGGCGTCGCCCACAGTGCGCGCGGCAGCGTACATGGATTCGGCCTGGGCGAGTCCCCTGCCCTGCTGGAAGTCGTCCTGCATCAGCGTGATAGTGGACTGCGTAAGCGAGAGGCTGCCGCTGGTGAGCAGCACGAAGGCGCGCTCTCCGGGGAGGACGAAGCTATGCATCTTGCGGCAGACGTTGACCTGGTCATAGCCCGCATTGGTGCGGGAGTCGGAGGCCATGACGAGGCCCTCCCGGGTCATGATGCCGAGGCAGTAGGTCATGGGCTCCATCCTCTCCCAGGCGGGGCAGAAATGCTACCCGAGGGCCAGAGAAAAGGAGAAAAGCGGAAACTGAAGGCGTCGTTCGTGGCATCCTAATTTCCCCAGAGCCATGCGCTCGACACGTTGCTAACACCCCCGCTCCGACCCGCGTCGCTCGAAGCGAGCTGAACTCCATATATGGAAGGGCACAGCTCCGCCGATGAAGATTCGCCTGGGATATGACATCGCGTTTGAGACACCGCAAGAGGTGGCTGTGGTGGCGATGCTGCACGTGCATCCGACACGGGCCGCCGATCTGCTGGAGCCGGACGAGCTCGAAACCAATGGGGGCGTGACGAGGGACGAGTACGTCGACAGCTTTGGCAATCGCTGCACACGGCTGGTGGCGCCGGTGGGCGAGCTGCAACTGCGGGGAAGTACGTTGATTGTGGACAGCGGCAAGCCCGATGCGACGGGCGAGGGCGCGGCGGAGCACCCGGTGGCGAAGCTGCCGACGGAGACGCTGCAGTTTTTGCTGGCCAGCCGCTATTGCGAGGTAGATCTGCTGTCGCCGATAGCGCACGATTTGTTTGGCGGCATTGAGCCGGGCTGGCCGCGGGTACAGGCGATCTGCGGGTGGGTGAACTGGAAGGTGGAGTTCGGCTACCAATTCGCGCGGCCGACCAAGACAGCGCTGGATGTCTACACGGAGCGGCGGGGAGTGTGCCGCGATTTTCAGCATCTGGCCATCACCTTCTGCCGTGCGATGAATATTCCCGCGCGCTATGCGACTGGCTATCTGGGCGACATAGGCGTAACCCTGGCGCCAGCACCCATGGATTTCAGCGCGTGGTTCGAGGTGTATCTGGGCGACCGCTGGTGGACGCTGGATGCGCGGCACAACTTTCCCCGGATTGGCCGCGTGTTGATGGCGACCGGGCGGGACGCCGCCGACGTTGCCCTGACGACGGCGTTCGGGGCAGCGAATTTGAAGAAGTTCGTTGTGGTGAGCGACGAGGTGGCGGAATGAGCCTGGAGCGGATAGATCCAGAGACGGAAACTGGCCAGAGCCGCCTGTTCAGCGATTCGGAGCACTTTCGCAACTCCATCCTGCGCAAATACAAGCTGGATGGCGCGTACGATGAGATGTTTTCTGCCGAGGGCGAGGCTCGGCCACACTACCGGCGGCTGCTGGAAATGTTCGCCCGTATGCCGCAGGAGGAGATCGAGCGCTGCAAGAAGGCAGCGGACCTGTCGTTCCTGACCCAGGGCATCACTTTCACGGTATACGGCGAGGAGCAGGGCACAGAGCGGGTATTTCCCTATGACGTGGTGCCGCGCGTCATCAGCAATACTGAGTGGACGCACATCGAGCGCGGGCTGGTGCAGCGGATTGCTGCGCTGAACATGTTTCTGCACGACGTATACAACGACGGACGCATTCTGGCCGACGGCAAGGTGCCGCGCGAGGTGGTATATACCTGCCGCCACTTCCGGCGGGAGATGCGCGGGCTGCAGGTGCCGCGCAACATCTACATCGCGGTGAGCGGCACCGACCTGCTGCGGGTGAATTCCGGCGAGTTCGTGGTGCTGGAAGACAACCTGCGGGTGCCGAGCGGTGTGAGTTACATGCTGACCGCGCGGCGCGTGATGAAGCGCATCTTTCCGCAGCTCTTCCGCGCGTACGACGTGCGGCCGATCGAGCATTATTCTCAGCTGCTGCTCTCGACCTTGCGCTCGTTGGCGCCGGAAGGGCGGCCAGAGCCGACAATCGTGGTGCTGACGCCGGGCATCTTCAACGCTGCGTATTTCGAGCACACCTATCTCGCGCGTCAGATGGGCATCGAACTGGTGGAAGGGCGCGACCTGGTGATCCACGACAACGTGGTCTACATGCGCACCACTGCGGGATTGAAGCGGGTAGATGTGATCTATCGGCGCGTGGATGACGATTTCATCGATCCGCTGGCGTTTCGCGCGGACTCCATGCTGGGCGCGGCGGGATTGTTCAATGCGTATCGCGCGGGTAATGTAACTCTGGCGAATGCATTTGGCACGGGCCTCGCGGACGACAAGGCGCTGTACGCGTATGTGCCCGAGATCATTCGCTACTACATGGATGAGGAGCCGCTGCTGAACAATGTCGAGACGTTTTTGATGACGAACCCGGTGCACCGGCAGCACACGCTGGCGAACCTGGACAAGCTGGTGGTGAAAGCGGTGGGCGAATCCGGAGGTTACGGCATGTTGATCGGGCCGCAGAGCACGGCGGCGCAGCGCGAGGAGTTCCGCCGGCTTATTGAAGCCGACCCGCGCAACTACATCGCGCAGCCGACGCTGGATTTTTCGCGCGCGCCATGCCTGATGGAAGGCGGCATCCAGGCGCGGCATGTGGACCTGCGGCCGTACATTTTGTTCGGCGACAAGGCGACGGTGGTACCGGGCGGGCTGACGCGCGTGGCACTGAGGGAAGGTTCGCTGGTGGTGAACTCATCGCAGGGGGGCGGCAGCAAAGATACCTGGGTTGTGAACGACTGAGCTGGAGATCTCAAAGATGCTTTCGCGCGTTGCAGACTCGCTGTACTGGATGAGCCGCTATCTGGAGCGGGCGGAGCACACAGTGCGGCTGATCGATGTGAACATGAGCCTGATGCTGGACGAGGCCAGCACCACGGCGAACCTGGGCCTGGAGCGGCGCTGGCGGCGGGTGCTGGCGTGCCTGGGATCCCCGGCAGAGATTGCGTGGAGCGGCGATTTTTATCAACTGACGCACGATCTGACCTTCAGCATGCGCAGCCATGCGGCGATTGTGAACTGCATCGCGCAGGCGCGCGAGAATGCGCGGCAGGTGCGCGATGAGCTGAGCTCGGAGCAGTGGCAGCAGTTGAACCGTCTGTATCACAGCATGACTGCAGCGCAACGCGAAGTGAGTTCTTATAACGCGCTGACCAGTTTTCTGCCAACGGTGGTGTATGAGCTGCACCAGTTCCAGGGAGTGACCGACTCGACGATGAGCCATGGCGAGGGATGGCAGTTCATCCAGTTGGGCCGGTACATCGAACGGGCGTCGGCCACGACGCGGCTGCTGGACGTATACCATCGCGAGAGTCTTGAGCCGCCCAATGGTGGAGCGTCCGGTTACGATTTCCTGGAAGGGGCTGGCATGTTGCGCTGCTGCAGCGCCTTTGAGGCCTACTGTAACGCGTATACAGCAGACTTCACGCCGGAGCGCATTACCGAATTTCTGCTGCTGAATTCGGATTTTCCGCATTCCGTCCGGTATTCGGTGGATTGCCTGCGCAGCGCGCTGATGGCGATCGGGGCGAGGAGCGGGCTGCACGTGGCGGATGAGCTGGTACGCGTCTCCGGGCGGCTGCAGGCCTCGTTGAGCTTCGTCGATATTGACGACGTTTTATCGCAGGATGTGGGAGCGTACCTGTCGAGCATTCTGCAGCAGTGCCGGCAGGTACATGAGCGGGTGTTCCGGCTCTATATCCAGTACTCGATTCAGACGGCGCTGGCGATGAGCTAAAGGGAGAGCGAGACATGAGGTACTACTCGATCCAGCATCTGACGCGGTTTGACTATGAGCATCCGGTGTGCGAGAGCGCGATGGAGATTCGGATGCAGCCGCGCGGTGATGGCAACCAGCGCTGCCTCACCTTCTCGCTGTCGGTGAGTCCGCGCTGTCGGGTTTTTTCATATCGCGATCATCTGGGCAACCAGGTGCATCACTTCGATATTCCGGGCGATCACCGGCAACTGGTGATTGTGGCGCATTCCTTGGTGGAGCAGCAGCCGCTGGGTCAGGTGCCGAATCGGCTCTTTCCGGTGGCGTGGCAAGAGCTGGATGTGCTGCTGGCGCAGGGAGATTTCTGGGAGATGCTGCTGCCCAGCACCTTTGCCGAGCCGACAGAGGCGCTGCGCGCGCTGGCGGCGGATTGGAAGATTGTGCGGCGCGACGATCCGCTGTCGATGCTGCACGAGATCAGCCGGAACGTTTACAACAACTTCGAATATCTGCCGCGAAGCACAAAGGTGGATTCGCCGATCGATGTGGCGCTGGGGGCGCGGCGCGGCGTGTGCCAGGACTTTGCACACATCATGATTGCGCTGGCGCGGATGGTGGGGATTCCCTGCCGGTATGTGAGCGGCTATCTGTGCCATGGCGATGAGCCGGAGATCGGCTCCGATGAACGGAACGCACCGAGTGCGACCCATGCATGGGTGGAGGCGTTTCTGCCGCGGCTGGGCTGGGTGGGGTTCGATCCGACAAACGATCTGGTGGCGAACGATCGCCACATCCGCACAGCGCTGGGGCGCGACTATGCCGACGTGCCACCGACGCATGGCGTCTATCGCGGCAAGACGGAGAACGAGCTGAGCGTGGCGGTGCACGTGGAGTCGTCGGAGACGGCGCCGCCGTTCGACGAGACGATGCCGGTGCCGGAGGACTGGTCGATTGTGGTGGAGCGCGCGCATGAGCCGCTGCCGCTGGCGTCGCCGCTGCTGCAGATTCAGCAGATGCAGCAACAACAGCAATAGAGCAGAATCAGCATAGGTATACCCGTCCAGCATCTGTGAGGCTGGATTTTTATTGATAAAAAATCCAGTCCGGCATC
>DASXGY010000130.1:0-2357 GCA_036488835.1 Acidobacteriaceae bacterium | reverse complement strand
CAGCATCACACACGCAACGAAGCGATCTGTCCAGTTATCCCGGTCATTCAGATTTCCCGGTTATTGTGGATGAGAGCGCACGATGAACACAGCCCAACACTGGATCGACCGCCTCCGCCTCGAGCCGCATCCTGAAGGTGGCTGGTATCGCCAGACCTACCGCGCCCCGCTCATGCTGGCGCAAGCCGCGCTCCCCGGCCACGCAGGCGACCGCGCTGCTTCCACCGCAATTTACTTCCTCCTCGCAGGCGATCAGTTCTCCGCCCTCCATCGCCTGCGTTCGGACGAGGTCTGGCACTTCTATGCCGGCTCCGCCCTCATCGTGCACGTCATCGAACCAAGCGGCACATATAGCGAGCTTCTTCTCGGCAGCGGTCCCACGTCCGGCGAGGATTTCCAGGCCGTTGTTCCCGCCGGCTGCTGGTTCGGCTCATCGTTGCGCCAGCCGAACACCTGGGCACTCGTCGGCTGCACCGTCGCACCCGGTTTCGACTTCTCCGACTTCGAGATGGCCAAGCGCGAGGCACTATCCGCGCAGTACCCGCAACACCGCAACATCATCGAGCGGCTGACGCGAAAGAACGAAACAGCATCATCCTGAGTAAGCGAAGCCTTCGATCCTGTTTGTCGATACAAATCCAGACGCGAGCGACCAAAGGAAGTGAAACCAACAAATCGCGCCAAAGGCGCTTCCGCCCGTGCGGCCGCCACCTACTCCGCCCGCAGCGCCTCCACCGGATTCACCGAAGCCGCACGATGTGCCGGAAGATAACTTGCCACCAGCGCCGCCACACTCAGCAGCAGCGACACGCCGAGCAGCGTGGGCACATCCCACGCCTTGACCTGAAATAGCAGCTTGCCCATCAACGACAGCACGGCCACCGAAGATACGAGACCTGCCACTACTCCCAGCGCTGTCAATCGCGCAGCCTCCTTCAGCACCAGGGCATAGATCGTGCCGCGCTGCGCACCGAGCGCCATCCGCACGCCAATCTCCCGCGTCCGCTGCCCCACCGAATACGCCACCACGCCGTACAGGCCGATCACGCCCAACAGGGCGGCCAGTGTCGCGAAGCCGCCTACCATCCATGCAGCGGAGCGATGCAGATATGCCGCCTGAGACTCCTGTATACGCAGACTCATCGTCGTCTGGTTGACTATCCCCAGGTCGCGATCGATCCCGCGAACCGCCGCCGTAAGATCCGGCAGCATCGCTGCATCCGATCCCTTCGTCCTTACCACGGCAGAGACAAAGATGTCCGGGCTTTGATACATCGCATAGTAGATCGCCGGCCAGATCTCCTCATCCAGCGGACCTTCGCGGAAATCGTCTACGACCCCAACGATGGTCTTCATCGAATCCGGTTTCAGATCCAAGTTGCCAATCCGCTTGCCAACCGGGTCCTCGCCGGGAAAATATTTTCGCGCCAACGCTTCGTTGATAATCGCCACCTTCGGATGTGTTGCATCGTCATCCAGAGTGAAGGCCCGCCCTCGCATCAGCCTTACCTTCAGTGTCTTGAAATAATCCGGCGTTACGTCGCGCTCCAGCGACTCGTTGTGTTCGCCGCTGTATGGATGTCCTTCAAAGCGCAACCAATCCGTATCGCCGTTGGAGCCCATCACCCCATCAGACGCGAGCGCAGCGGATTCAACGCCGGGTACCGCATTCAACCGATTGAAGATTTCCCGGTCCAACCGGCGCGCAACCGCGTCCTTGCCATAGACTGCGTTCGACCCTGAAATTTCGAACGCCGCCAGGTGGTCCGGCGCGAAGCCCAGTTCCACATGGAGCAGTCGATAGAGGCTCTTGCCCAGCAGCCCCGCTCCCGCCAGCAACACCATCGCAATCGCCAGCTCGGCAATCACCAGGTTCGATCCCAGCCGCCGCCACAACGTGCCGGCCGCGCCACGTCCGCCTTCACTCAAGCTGTCGTGCAGTTCGCGCGTGGGCAGCCGCAGCAGCGGCGTCAGCGCAAACAGCATCGTCGCCATTACTGCAATCGTCACCGTAAAAAGCACGATATGCGGATTCAGTTCCAGCCCATTCAGGAAAGGCATCCCATCCATCATTTGCTTGGGGATCAGCCGCAGCAGTAGCTGCATCGCGCCCAGCGCTGTGCCCATGCCCGCCACGCTGCCAATCGCCACCAGCACCATCCCCTCGGTTACAAACTGGCGCACCAGCCGTAGCGGCGATGCACCCAGCGCGCCAAGCACCGCCATCTCCCGCCGCCGGCTCTCCGCTCGCACCAGCAGCAGACTGGACACGTTTACGCACGCGATCAGGAGCAGAAGTCCCGCTCCCGCCAGCAGCACCAGCAGGATCGGCCGCACCGTCCCCACAATCGCTTCGC
>DASXGY010000129.1:0-24704 GCA_036488835.1 Acidobacteriaceae bacterium | reverse complement strand
GATGGATAGCAAAAATGCGATAACCCGGGCGTTGCTCCTGAATTTACCTTGTTATACTTTCCACAAGGATTGCTCAGAGGGTCCTCGCAATCATGCCTTCCAGTACTCGACGCACTGTCTTCTCTTTAGTTGTATTTTTTTCCGCCTGCGGTCTTGCGGGCATGGTTGTCAGCCAGAGGGTTGGCGCGCAATCCAGCACCGACGAATCGCAGTTCCGCGACAGCCTGAAGTCTTTTACCAGCGTCTATGACGTGGTGGCTCAGAACTATGCCGAGCCCCTGGACGGCGATAAGCCGGACAAAGCCATCTATGATGGCGCGATTCCAGGCATGCTGCGCGTGCTCGATCCGCACTCGAACTTCTACGACCCCAAGGCCTACGCCAAGATGCGTGAGGACCAGCACGGCAAATACTACGGCGTGGGCATGACCATCCAGCCGCAGAACAACAAGATCGTGGTGCTCTTCCCCTACGAAGGAACACCTTCTTTCCGCGCCGGTCTCAAGCCCGCCGACGTCATCGTCGCGGTGGACGGCAAGTCCACAGACAACATGGATTCCACCGAAGTCGCGAACATGCTGAAGGGCCCCAAGGGCACGCATGTGCAGGTGACGGTAACCCGATATGGACAATCCAAGCCGCTGAACTTCGATCTGGTCCGCGATGAGATCCCGCACGGCTCGATCGATCTGGCATTCATGATCAAACCCGGAGTCGGCTATATCCACATCACGCAGTTCCAGGAGACCACCGGCCATGAAGTCGGCGAGGCACTGGACAACTTTGGACCCATGAAGGGCCTGGTGCTGGACCTACGCAGCAATCCTGGCGGACTGCTGACCGAAGCGGTTTCCGTCTGCGACAAGTTCCTGCAGAAGGGCCAGGTCATCGTCTCCCAGCGCGGGCGTGCCTATCCCGAGCAGACCCAGCGTGCGACCCATGGCAACGGCGGCAAGAGTTTCCCGATTGTCGTACTGGTGAACCATGGCACCGCTTCGGCGGCGGAGATCGTGAGCGGCGCGCTACAAGATCACGATCGTGCGATCGTGGTCGGCGAGACGACCTTCGGCAAGGGCCTGGTGCAGACGGTCTATCCGCTCTCCGACAATACCGGCCTGGCACTAACGACCTATCACTACTACACGCCCAGCGGTCGGCTTATCCAGCGCAACTACAGCGGCGTCTCTCTGTACGACTACTACTACAACCACGATCAGCCCTCTGCCTCCGATGACAAGAATCGCGAGGTCAAGCTGACCGATTCAGGACGTACCGTCTACGGCGGCGGCGGCATCACGCCGGATGACAAGGTCGACACGCCGAAGTCGAACCACTTCCAGGACGTGCTGCTGGAGCACTACGCGTTCTTCAACTTCGCCAGCCATTACCTGGCTAATCGCACGGTGGACAAGAGCTTCCAAGTGGACGATGCGGTGATGAATGAGTTCCGGCAGTTCCTGAACAGTCAGCAGATCACCTTCACGGAACAAGACCTAAATGGCATCTCGGACTGGTTGAAGGCGAATATCAAGGCAGACATTTTCACCACCCAGTTCGGTCAGGAGCAGGGGCTTCGCGTCCGCGCCGATTGGGACCCGATGATCAGCCAGGCCATCAGTTATCTACCGCAGGCGCAGGCGCTGGAAGACCAGGCTAAGAAGGCAGATGAGCAGCGCGCCTCGGCTGCGCTGCACGCGAGCCAATAGGTCTTCTCTGCTGTCGGCCCTGTGCACGCGGTGGCAATTCAACCTGCGGAGGACAGTGACATGGCAGAGAAGGTCCAGAAGCTGGGTCTGGAACGCGACTACAAGAAATATCTCTATTTCATCAACAAGCAGGGCAACGTCGCGCGCAAGAAAAAGGGCGGCGAGGGCGCGGAAGAGGTTGTGGCGGAGACCAGGCTGCAGCGCGAGAAGGGATACCTCTACTTCATCGACAAGGATGGCGATCTGGCCCGGGCAGAGCGCAAAGGCAAGTCTGACGCTTCATCCACGCCGGACGAACACGCGCGTCAAAGTGGCGAACACGGGCACTGAGGTCCTCCGTCGCGGTCCCGCACCTCACCGAAGCGACGCTGTACTTTCCTCCTGATGTACGGTGGGAGCATGGCTTGTGCCGGGGAAGATCTGCGTCTCGCCTTCGCGGATCGCGGCTACTCGATCCTCCAATCCCAGCTTCTGTGCTGACGCCAGCAATCGTGGCAGCGGCTCCTGCAGCGGCTCTTGGGAGAGCCAAAAGGTTCCGTAGTGCATGGGTACCATGGTCTGCGCTCCAAGGTCCTCAAAGGCGCGCAGAGCGTCTTCCGGACTCGTATGGACGGCCCGGTAGCTGTCCGGAGAGTAGGCGCCGATCGGCAGCATTGCTATCTCCGGCCGCAGACGTGCACCAATCTCGTGAAAGCCCGCAAAGTAAGCTGTGTCCCCAGAGTAATAAAGCCGGCGCGAGCCTCCTGCGAGGAAATAGCCGCCATAGCCGCGGTGGCCGTCCGTGATCCAGCGCGTGCCCCAGTGTTTGGCGGGCGTGTGCGTAATGGCGAGGCCATGCACTTCGGAGCGCTCCCACCAGCGCAGCTCGATGACTTGGGAGAAGCCGAGACCGCGCACCAGGTCGCCCACATCGCTCGGGACCACGACGATGGGTGCGCAGCCGCTGCGGCGCCGGGTTGCACGCACCACACGCCGCAGCGAGGATCGATCCAGGTGATCCATGTGTGCGTGCGACAGTAGGACGATGTCGATAGGGGGAAGATCGCGCACCCTCACACCGGGCCGGCGTTGCCGCCTTAGCAGGATCAGCCAGGTGGAGAAGACCGGGTCGAAGAGCAGATTCTGCCCCCCTGCCTGCACAAGGAAGGATGAATGGCCGATGAAGGTGATGCCCAGCTCATCCGGCATGGCAAGGCGTGGCCGCTGGTGAGTCCCCAGCATCGGGGTCACCGCCGATCGCCAAAGCAGATGCCCGGTGTACCGTAGCCTGCGCCTTATTTCAACCCAACGCCCCATGTGCAATCACCCTGTTTGACGTTGGATGAGGGCGCAAGGCACTTCGACCCCAAACAACCTTCTGACTTCGATTTGCTCAAGCAGCGACTGGTCGAGTCGGCCATACCAAGCCCGAAAGCGTACAAACGCCTGGGGAATCAACTGCTGTGAATTGATTCGACTTGTTCACTGCTCATCGGGCTTGGTCCCTTATCTTCCTGACCCGCATAGACAGAACGGATGATGTAGATGATCGCCGGCAAATACAGGATGCTTCCGTGTCGGCTCAGAGCGAAACCCGCCACATAGGGAAGACAAATGGCGGCGGTCACGAGAAGAAAGGCGGCAGCCGTAAGGCTTGACGGTTTCCACCGGACGCATTGCCATGCGGCTACGAGGAGGGCGGTCCATAGGACCAGCTGTGCAATGACACGGCTCGCTCGTTCCGTCCACTCAACCATCGGACTTCGGATAGTTCCCGGCCCCACTTTCTTCAGAGAAAAAAGCAGAACGCCTATCTTCCTTCCCATGGCAATGATCGTTGCCCTGGGATGAGTCTCCATGTACTGAACAGCTTCCTTCTCCTGTCCCGCGTTAAAGTCCGACTCTGATTTGTAGTGATGTCCCACGGCAATATCTGCATAAAAGGGATCGATGTTCATATTGAATGGCGGCGGGTAATGCTCGAGGAAGGTCGGATTGTTCCCCTTATGCAGGTTGTATCCATCCAGACTCGTGCCGATAGAAATTCTCCCCGCGTCTGCCGCTGTCCATGCTCCCCAGCACAGCACCGCGAGCACCAGAGGGATCGCCGCAGATACTGCCAGACATACGTTTCTAGACACCACGTTTCTCGACACCACCCCGAGCGCGATCACCATGACAAACGCGACCACAATCATTGAGCTCTTTGAGAGATAAATACTGGCCATGAGGATGCCGAAGAGAAGGCCGGGAAAGATCACACGACCATTGCGAGCACCCGACATCCAACTGCGTGGAAAGAGGAGCATCGTCGTGGCGAGCGCGATCGGCGATGTTATATAGCCCTCCTCCGCCGACATCGTCGCCAAATTGACGAGAACGACGGGCAACAACGATACGAAGAGAAGCGATCCCCAGACAGCCCATTTCGCGCGGATAGACAGACACGTCCGGCAGTCACGCTGTATCAGCGCAAAGCTTAGGATCAGCGGCAGGCTCCACAGAACAGACTTCGCTACATTGACAGCAATCATTCCGGAGCCGAAGACGATACGTAGACAAGCGATCGTCCAGATGGGTAGTGGCATGCGGGCATACCGCATCCATATCGGGTCGTCACTGCCCGTAAACAGAGCACCATCGAAGCCAAAGCCACGCCCTGTTACCCAGTTTTTCATCTGCAGCCCTTGCAAATCTGGGATGTCAAAGACGGTGAAAGACCGTGCACCGGTCCCCAGGGCTATCAGCGTTATAAGCGTAGCGGCAGCGATAAGCATGCTGGCGAAGAGGACAAGCCGCACGACATCGCTGCTTGGATTTTCCGGAGCCACTGGGGTCTCGGCGCCGGTCTTTGATTCCATTCGCGGACTCTGTCTATGCATGATGCGGGTCGACCGCCGCTCCGACGCGGACCCGTAGAGCAAACACTAGAGTCGCAATATCGCTTCCCGTATCTCTCCACGATGGGAGACAATGCCCGCAGGTCATGCGTCTTTCTCTATTCCCCATTTTTGTGCTCATCTGCCTGCAAAATGTGCCGTTCTCTCGTGCACAAGACGAAGGCGCCTCGCCTGGTCCAGTCGCGCCGGTTACTACTGCGCCACAGCAGAATACAGACAGTCAGAATCGCCCCCCCCCGCCGCCGGTTCAGTTTACCCGGACGATGCCACCCAAACCGGTTCGCTATTCGGGCAGTTTAGGGTCCACTTACATTCCGCTGGATAGCTGGATGTATCCGGAAATCATGCGTCTCTATTCGCTGGGGTTCATCGACACGGTGTTTCTCGGGATGCGGCCCTACACGCGGACCAGCGTCGCCCACATGCTGGACGCTTCGGCGGGCAGAATCTACAACAGCGACAGCGACGAAGCCAAGGAGATCTATAGCGCGCTGAGCCGCGAGCTCGGTCCCGATCTGGAGATACCTCTGGACGCACATCGCGGCCACTCGGAGGTCGAGTCGGTCTATTCGCGGATGCTCGGCATCACCGGACAGCCACTGCGCGACAGCTATCACTCCGGCCAGACCATCGTGAATGACTATGGGCGTCCCTATGCCGAGGGCTTCAACAACATCACCGGCGCAAGTATCCGCACGACGCTCGGCCGCTATTCAGGCTACTTCCGCGGCGAGTATCAGCATGCTCCGGCTCTTGAAGGTTACTCGGCTGGAGTAGCCGGTTACTTTTCCGTCCTGGACGAGACGCCGTTCATCTCCGACAACCCCACCATGTCGTACGGTAAAACTCTGCAGGGCGTCGATACATTTCGCATTCAGGAGGCTTATCTCGCGGCAAACTTTGCCAGCCATGAAATCTCTATCGGCAAGAGTGACGAATGGTTCGGACCAGGGCGCGGCGGTGGCATGGGTTACAGCAACAACGCCGTGGACATCTACTCCATCCGCCTCAATCGCGTGGAACCCGCGCACATCCCCTTCGTCTCGCGCTTTCTCGGACCCATCCGTTACGACATCCTCTACGGCAGCCTGCAGGGGCACACTTCACCTCGGGGTGACTACATGCATTCGGAGGGCTTCAGTTTCAAGCCGACGGCGAACTTCGAGTTCGGCTTCGAACGCACCATCGTCTTTGGCGGCAAGGGCCACGAGCCGGTCACGTGGCATACCTTCCTGAAAGGCTTCTTCGACATCAACGACACTACCGAACAGGAAAAATTAGGCCGGGATGATCCCGGCGCTCGCTTCTCCGCTTTCAACTTCTCCTATCGCCTGCCATTTGTGCGCAACTGGCTTACCTTTTACAGCGACTCCGAGTCACACGATGACGTAACCCCGATCAGCGCTCCACGCCGCGCCGCAATCCGGCCCGGCATCTATCTGTCGCATTTCCCGGCCGCGCCGAAGCTGTCGCTGCGCGTGGAGGCCGTCTCTACCGATCCACCGACCGGGCGCAGCTTCGGCGGCAGTTTCATGTACTGGGAGGCAGTGCAACATCAGGCGTATACCAACAAGGGCTTCCTCTTCGGGGACTGGATCGGTCGCGAGGCCAAGGGCGGCCAGAGTTGGCTTACATATCACCTCAGCGGCAATGAGTGGCTGGAGTTTCAGTATCGCAACACGAAGGGGGCGAAAGATTTCGTCCCCATGGGCACAACGCAGAACGACTTCACGGTAAACGCCGTGAAGCGGTTGGGCAAAGACGTGGAAGTAAACGCCTGGGTACAGTACGAGCGCTGGAAGGCACCGTACATTCTGAACGGCAATACGTCCGCCCAGAACGACACCAGCATCGCTGTACAGTTCACCTTCTATCCCCGCAACAGCATTCGTCGTTATTAAAGTTGAACCTCTATGCAGCGCCTCTCGGCAGGAAGGTGCGGGCGATGCGCCGCAGCTCATCATGCACATACACGGCATGGATCAGCATGGCAATCGCTCCTGCAATAGCCGTCGCCAGCACGCGATCGACCGCCGTACTGGCCTCCGGCGTGCGGCCTAACGCTAAGATAAAGGCGATATAACTCGTCAGCGGAACAGCGTAGAGCGCGTAATTCACATTCTGCAGCGCATATGCCAGATACATCGAGAGAACGATGAGCACGCTGAGCCAGATGCCATCCGGGCGCAGAGTCATCGCCACCAGCGTCGCTAGGGACGCGCCCACAAAGGTACCCCCGAGCCGAGCGATGGAACGCGCATTGGTTAGCAGGAGGTCCGGCTTCATGATGATGAGTGCAGTCATCGGGATCCAATAGGCGTTATGGAAATGCAGCAGTTGTGCAATGCCTTGTGACACGAAGCCGGTGAGCGCCAGCAGCAACGCGTAGCGGAAGGTGCTGGAGTGGAAGGTCAGGTTCTGCACGATCGCTCTTCGCTGCCAGCCTGCCGTGTGGATCCCCGGCTCGGAGTAGGTGCTGCGCGCCGGGGGAAAGAAATGCCACAGCAGCAGGATACAAAAGAACTGCAGAAACCCTCCCGTCAACACGCCGGCCGCGCGGAGAGCTGCTTCATGCGGCGTGCCCGGCACGTCACTGGATACAAGGAGAAAGACGCAGCACTGTTGTCCCACCCACGATGCCGGCGAGCTGATAGCACCGGACATTCCGTAACAGAACGCCCAGAAGGTGACCAGAACGAGGACCACCCATGGCAATTTCGCTGCCAGCTCACCGACGGCGGCTGAGAGCGCCATGCCCAGCGTCGCCAGGACCATGGGGCCACCGCGAAACCACAGCCGCCGCTGAAATGCGCCGAAGCCCACGGACTGCGCGCTGCCGGCGATCACCAGGGCGGCAAAGCGATGGCCGGCCGCGAGGGCGGCGATCAACGCAATGGCGATGGCCGGAAGGCATAGCAGGCTGGAGCGCCACTCCGCTGCGTCCCAGTCCACACGGCGAAGCTCGTGACTCAAACCAGTGGTTGCCATTGTTGTCGCACAAGCGCTTCACGAAGCCGCAGCGCTCGCAGCAAGATACTAAGCGGTGGGATCGATCGGGCTACATTTTCTCCCGAAACTAGGTTGCGCTCACCGCGATCTCTTCGAGCACCAGCTTCAGGGTTGGCTCGCTGGCATCCAGCCGGATCGCCGAACAATCTTTCAATATCCAATCAGGCTTCGCGGCGACCAGATCTGTAATGGACGCCGTGGTAGTGAACGCGATGACTCGCGCACCGGCATTTCTGCCGGACGAGATGCCGGCGAGAGCGTCCTCCACAACGATGCACCGCTCCGGCGCAAAGCCAAGGCCCGCAGCGCCCTTCAGATACGGCTCGGCATTGGGCTTGCCATGCGTAATCTCGTTGGCAGTGATGAGAAGGCCCGGCGTCGGCAGCCCCGCGGCACGGATCCGCACCTCGGCGAGCGGGCGCGTGCAGGAGGTGACGATAGCCCAGCGATCGTTCGGCAGCGCCGCCAGTAGCTCCTTTACGCCGGGCAGCGGAATAATGTCCGCAACATCGTCGATCTCGGCCTGTTCGACGACGCGGTTCTCGGCCTCGTGGTCGGCCTCGGGAAGCAGGTAACGCAGAGTTTCGATGCTAGGGCGTCCATGGGCGCGACGCAGTACCTCCTGCACATTGAAGCCGCGGTCCGTAGCCCAGCGCGACCATACTCGTTCGACTGCGGGTATGGAATTAATGAGCACTCCGTCCATATCGAACAGGAGAGCCCCTGCGGAAACAATCGTCATGCTTCTATGCTAGCCGACGTCACTTCGCTGGAAAGAGAAACCGCAGGAATGGATCGACGCGCTTCGCCCAGGCGTCCTCGTTGTGATGGGCGCCGGGTACGCGGAGATATTGCATCTCGACGCCGTCGCGCCAGCCGCGCCGCTCGAGCAGGCGATGCAGCTCGTCGCATTTTTTGATCATGGCCGGCCCTTCGCCAAGCCCCATATCCAACCAGATACGTGGCCGTGGCTCCGGGCGCTTGCGTCGAACGTACTGCAGCATCGCACCCTGCGCCCACCACACGGAAGGCGAGAGCACTGCTAGCCGCCCAAAGACCTGCGGCCAGGTGAGCCCGAGATAAAGCGACACCAGACCGCCCAGTGACGATCCTCCCACCCCGGTGTGAGCCGGCTCATCGAGGGTGCGGTAATTCTGACCGACCCAGGGCTTCAGTTCCTCTACCAGCAACCGCCCATAAAGATTCGCCTTGCCTCCGCCCAGGTTGCGGTCGCGCATGGGCGTGTACTCCGCCATCCTCTCGATGCCGGTGTTGTAAACGCCGACGACGATCAGCGGCTCGATGGCGCCCTTTTCGATCAGTCGATCGGTGGTCGTTTGTACATCCCAGAAGCTACCCTTGACGAAGCTGGTTGCGCCGTCAAAGAGGTTCTGTCCGTCCTGAAGGTAGAGCACCGGATAGCGCTGTTTGGAGTGGAAGTAGTCCGGAGGCAGGGCGATGATGACATCCCGTCGTGCCGGCAGAAACGACGAAACAAACTGTCGGTGCAGCCGCAGCCGGCCATGGCCCTGAACATCGGCGCCGTCGACCAGAATGGGCTGTTCAAAGCTGACCGGCTCCAGCGGTTCGGCGGCAGCCGAACTCCCCTGGGCCACGTCTCGAGCTGCTACGTTCCGCGCGGTTCGTTTCAAATCCAATGGCTCGAGGGTAAGTTGCTCTGCTTCGTACACGCGTCTCCTGAAATTGGCGCTTCCCGCGCAGGCGCGGACGCGTAGCCGCGGCTCTGCTACAGTAGAGCGGATTTCCTATGAAGAGCCTATCAAGGGCAGGCGTCTAGAGCCAGCGGACGAGAGGGTTGAGCGAGAGCCGATCAAACAAATATGAACCGCGAATATCACAAGTGGTATTCAGAGCGTCTGGGCCGGGATATGGAACTCCTTGTCTTCGGACACGGCGGCGTGGCGACCGTCGTCTTCCCCAGTTCGCAGGCGCGCTTCTATGAGTTCGAAGATCGCGGCATGGTCGGCTCAATCGGGCATAAGATCGACAACGGAGAGATCCAGCTTTACTGCGTCGACTCGCTCGATGGGGAGAGTTGGTACAACCGCAACGTGCCTCCCCGCTGGCGCATAGCCCGGCAGATCCAGTATCAGGAATACATCCTCAACGAGTTGCTCCCGCTGATCCGGCTGAAGAACCCGAGCCGCCACCTCATCAGCCTTGGCTGCAGCTTTGGCGGGTATCACGCGGTGAACATCGCACTGCGCCATCCCGATGTCTTCACCGGCTTCCTGTCGATGTCCGGCGCCTTCGATATTTCCAACTTTCTGCACGGCTACTACGATCAGGATGTCTACTTCAACATGCCGCCTCACTACATGGCGAATATGAGCGACCCGTGGTTCCTGGATCGCTACCGGCAGAACACCTATGTGCTGGCCACCGGCTGGGACGACCAGTGCCTCGGTCAGAACCAGCATCTATCACATCTGTTGGGCAGCCGCGCTGTGGGACACCAGCTTGCGATCTGGGATAGTTGGAACAGCCATGACTGGCCCACCTGGCAGCGCATGATGAATGTTTATCTTTGAGCGGATGACCGTGGCGGAGAATGGGAGCAAAGGCTGCGACGGAGGGAGCAACAGATGAAAAAGATTGGCGTCCTGTACGGCATGGAGAATACGTTCCCCGGAGCACTGGTCGAACGCATCAACGCAATGAAGCTACCGGGTATCAGTGCGGAGCCTCTCCAGGTCGGCGGTGTGCGCGAGGCAGCACCCAGCGGCTATGCGGTCATCGTCGATCGCATCTCGCACGACATTCCCTTCTATCGCGGCTTTCTGAAGAACGCGGCGCTCACCGGAACCATCGTTATCAACAATCCTTTCTGGTGGTCGGCGGACGATAAATTCTTCAATTACGCCCTCGCCCGCAAGCTTGATGTTGCTGTGCCGCGCACCGTTCTGCTGCCGCACAAGCAATATCCGGAGGGAACCACCGACCGCTCCATGCGTAATCTCGAATATCCGCTGGACTGGAAGGGCATCTTCGAGTACATCGGCTTCCCTGCGTTCCTCAAGCCCTTCGATGGTGGCGGATGGCGCGATGTCTACCACGTGCATAACTGGGAGCAGTTCTTCCAGGCCTACGACCAGACCGGCGATCTCTGCATGACACTCCAGAGCGCAGTGAAGTTCCAGGAATACTTCCGCTGCTACGTTATCAATCAGAAAAAGGTCCACATCATGCCCTACGATCCGCGGCGTCCCTTCCACGAGCGCTATGTGAAGGATCCGCCGACGTATGCGCCCGGGCTGCTCGCGCGCGTGGAACGCGATGCGCTCACCCTATGCCGCGCGTTGGGCTACGACCTGAACACGGTCGAGTTCGCTGTCGAAGACGGCGTGCCTTACGCCATCGACTTCATGAACCCAGCTCCCGATGCGGACGTACACTCGGTGGGCGAAGCGAACTTCCGCTGGATCGTGGACGCCGTGGCCGAGATGGCAGTGGAGAAGGCGCAGCAGCACGCTGGAACTCCAGCCGGCGGATTTGTCTGGTCCTCCTTCCTGTCAGGCAAACCCGTCACGAAAGGCATCGCCGGACCAGTCGCCGAAAAGAAGCCTGCCGCGAAAAAGGCGTCTACGAAAAAAGCAGGGAGCAAATCTGCAAAGTCCTCGGGGACCTCGGCCTAACGAAGATCAGCATCTGGAGCCTCGCAACCATGCGCCCATCCTTCACGCTCGGCATCGAAGAGGAGTACCAGACTGTTGATCCGGTAACGCGCGACCTGCGCTCGCACATCAAGACGGAGCTGCTGGCCAAGGGCAAGCGGCGTCTTGAGGAGCGCGTCAAGGCCGAGATGCATCAATCCGTCGTCGAAGTGGGCACGCGGATCTGCCGCACCATCACTGAGGCGCGCGACGATTTATACGACCTGCGCCGCCAAATGATCCACATTACCGAGGAGCACGAGCTGGTTCTGGTCGCCGGCGCTACCCACCCATTCGCCGACTGGAGCGCGCAGGATATCTATCCCGACGAACGCTACGAGCGTGTCGTTGAAGACCTGCAGCAAGTAGCCCGCGCCAACCTGATCTTTGGCCTGCACGTGCATGTCGGCATCGAAGATAAGGAATCAGCGATTCGCGTCATGAACTCGATGCGCTACTTCCTTCCACATATCCTTGCGCTCTCTACCAATTCGCCATTCTGGCGCAGTCGTGACACCGGGCTGAAGAGCTATCGGGCGAAGGTCTTCGATAAGTTCCCGCGCACGAATATTCCAGACAGCTTCGGCAGTTGGGGTGAGTACGAGCAGTTTTGCAATCTGCTGATTAAAACCAATTGCATGGACAATGCAAAGAAGATCTGGTGGGATATCCGGCCGCACCCCTTCTTCAACACTATCGAAGTGCGCATCTGCGACATCCCGATGCGCGCGGAAGAGACTATCGCTATCGCTGCGCTCATCCAGGCCACCGCCTGCAAACTGTGGAAGCTGCACGCCAGCAATCACGACTGGCGCCAGTACAGCCGAGCCCTGCTGATGGAAAACAAGTGGCGCGCCGTACGTTATGGCCTGGAAGGCAAGCTGATCGACTTTGGCAAGGAAGCAGAGGTAGACGAGCGCGAGCTGATTCTCGAGTATCTGGCCTTCGTCGATGACTGCGTGGATGAGCTGGGCAGCCGCGAGGCGGTGGCGTCCATTCGCACAATTCTCGAGAATGGTTCGGGCGCCCAGCGCCAGGTCCGCAAATTCAGGGAGACCAACGGAGACCTGAACGCCGTTGTTGACTATATGGCGGAGGAGACACGCGCCGGGCTGTTTTAACGCTCCGCCCACAGTCGCTGACGCGATACACTGCACCATCCTTTGCAAACCATGACCATCACCCACACTCAGCTTCTTGACGTTGCCTTCCCGGCCGAATTCACTCCCGGCGCACGCAGCGCCGTCACCACCTGCCTGCGCATCCAGCCTACGGAAAAGGTGACGCTCATCACTGATCAGACGACAATCGCAATCGCCGCGTCGATTGCGCGCGAGCTGCAGAGCATCGCCTCCCCGTGGAATGGATTTGTCCTCGAAGAGCTCGCCCCGCGACCACTGGCCGGCATGCCGGTTGAGATCCTCGCCGACATGGAGACGAGCCAGGTCTCGATCTTCGCTGTGCAGGTGCAGCAAAACGAGTTGCTATCCCGCAGGCAGATGACGGACGTGGTAAATCGCCGCCGCATGCGCCATGCCCACATGGTCAACATCACGCCGCAGATCATGCTCGAAGGGATGCGCGCGGACTTTGCCGCCGTCGATCGTCTGAGCCAGCTGGTGGTGGAACGCGCGACGAAGGCTACCGCGGTGCGCGCCACAACGGCCGCAGGTACAGACATCCGTGCAGAGCTGAACCCCGGCTACAAATGGATCAAAACCAGCGGCATCATCAGTCCGGACAAATGGGGCAACCTGCCTGGCGGCGAAGTCTTCACCGCTCCCGGCGAAGTAAACGGCACCTTCGTAGTCGACGGCGTGGTCGGCGACTATCTCTGCCAGCGCTACGGTTCCCTTGCCGCCAATCCAATGACCATCGCTATCGCCAAGAACCGCATCGTCGCGTGCACCTCCAGCAACAGCCATTTACAGGACGATTTCTGGGAGTACACCCATCGCGACGAGAACTCCGATCGTGTGGGCGAGTTCGCGATCGGCACTAACATCGGCGTCACGCGCGTGATCGGCAACATCCTGCAGGATGAAAAGTTCCCCGGCATCCACATCGCCTTCGGCGACCCGTACGGCGAGCACACCGGAGCGAAGTGGGCTTCATCCACTCATATCGACGTCGTCGGTCTCAATTTCAACATCTGGCTCGAAAGCCCGCAGGGCGAGGAACAGATCATGCGGGAGGGCCGGTTCTTGATTCAGCCCTGAGCTGCAGGAAACAAGGAGGCAGCGTGCTGCCAGAGCTGCGGCAGGCATTCAATCGCGACTATCGGCCCGAGCGCTACCAGTTGCTACTTGAAGACTGCGCACGCCTGGCCCGCGCTCCGCTCGAGTTCCGCATTTCGGAGACGCCCTGCTTCTTCCCGCGCTCACTGATGCAGAAAATCGTGGACACGGGCGCGGACCTCACGGACCAGTTGCTTGGGGATGCCGCCTTCCTCAAAGCTAGCGAGGAGGCGGTTCCGGAACGATTCCGCGTGCCGCATTGCCCTGCCCATCCGCACTTCATGACCGCGGACTTCGGCCTGGTGCGCGAGGATGATGGCTCGCTCGCGCCACGCCTGGTGGAGTTGCAGGCCTTTCCTTCCATCTTCGGCTTTCAGGCCGTGCTCTTCGACAGCTATGCGCGCGTCTTCCGCCTGTCTGGAAATCTCGACCGCTTTCTCGGCGGGCATGACGACGCAAGCTACTGGGCGCTTCTACGCCGCGTGATCGTCGGCAACCATGCGTCGGAGAATGTGGTCCTGCTGGAAACAGAGCCCGAGACGCAGAAGACTCTCCCCGACTTCCACGTACACGAGGACCGACTGGGCATCAAAACCGTCGACATTGCGAAGTTGAAGCGCGAAGGGCGGCGGCTCTTCTATCGCAGCGGCACCCGTGACGTTCCTATCGAGCGCATCTACAACCGCGCTATCGTCGATGAGCTCGAGCGCAAAGGCGTCTCGCTGCCCTTCGACTATCGCGATGACCTCGACGTGGAGTGGGCCGGGCATCCCAACTGGTATTTCCGCATCAGTAAGTTTGCTATTCCCTGGCTGCATCACACGGCCGTGCCGCCGGCGATTTTCCTGGACGAATGGTATGAAGGCAAAGGCCAAGATCTGCTAGCCGAAGACCGCGAGCAGTGGGTCTTCAAGCCGCTCTACTCTTTCGCCGGCAAAGGTGTGCAGTTCGGGCCCACGGATGCCGAGCTGGCATCCATCCCGCAAGACCAGCGGCACAATTTCCTGCTCCAGCAGCGGGTGCGCTTCGAGCCGGTCATCGACACACCGCACGGGCTCACGCAGGCAGAGGTACGCATCATGTACGTCTGGCCCGACAGCGGAACGCTTGAGCCGGTCATCAGTCTCATCCGCATGGGCCGGGGCAAGATGATGGGCGTCGATCACAATCGCAACCAGGAGTGGGTGGGAGCCTCTGCGGGATTTTGCCCAAACGAGGGATGAGTGCCATGCAGACCAATACAAACCAGTCGCACCCGCTAATCTTCTGCCTTTCCACCTACGTAAAAGGCCAGCCATTCATGCGCGAATGCGCCCGCCTCGGGTGCCGTATCGAACTCCTCACACTCGACAAACATCGCGATGCGGACTGGCCGAGGGACATTCTCAGCGAGGTCCACACCATGCCGGAGGAGATGAGCTCCGCGCAGATCGTCAACACCGTCATGTATCTCGCGCGCTCGCGAAAAATCGACCACATCGTCGCGCTTGATGAGTTTGACATGGAGATCGCCGCCACGCTCCGTGAACACATGCGCCTATCCGGCCTCGGCGAGTCGGCGACGCGCTTCTTTCGCGACAAGCTCTCCATGCGGGTTCGCGCGCGCGAAGCCGGTCTACTTGTGCCGGAATTCATCGGCGTCTTTCATCACAACGACTTGCACCACTGGATGCAGCAGACGCCTGCGCCCTGGATGCTGAAGCCGCGCACCGATGCATCGGCCATCGGCATTCGTAAATTGCATAAACCAGAAGAGCTATGGCCGCTGCTCGACGAGCTTGGCGATCGTCAGTCGCATCATCTGCTGGAGCGCTTCATCCCTGGCGATATCTTCCACGCCGACGGCGTCGTTTGGCATGGCCAGACGCTCGCTGCTCCGGTCCACCAATACGGCAAGCCGCCCTTTCAGCTCATGCACCAGGGCGGTGTCTTCACTACCCGCACAGTGGACCGCGCCTCCCTCCCGGCACAAGAGATTCCGCAGCTCCACCAAAAGCTGATCGATGCACTCGGATTGGCGAATGGCGTCACCCACACGGAATGGATCCGCTCTGCCGCTGACGGCCGCTTCTACTTCCTTGAAGCTGCTGCACGTGTCGGGGGCGCGTTTATCGCCGATGTCATCGAGCAGGCGTACGGCTTCAATCCCTGGGTCGAGTGGGCGCGCATCGAAGTCGCTCTCGCCCGTGGCGAGCAGTACGCTCTGCCGAAGCTGGACACCGACTATGCCGGCAGCGTGTTGTGTCTGGCGCGCGATGCTACGCCCGTCACCGACCATTACGACGCGCCGGAGATCGTGCACCGCATGCAGAAACGTCAACATGCCGGCCTCATCGTGCGCTCCAGCAATCCCCAGCGTGTCGAAGCGCTCACGGAGGAATACGCTCGCCGCTTCGCAGAAGACTTCCTCGCCATCGCACCAGCGCCCGCCAAGGCAACGGCGTGACCACCGGTGCCGGAACCCAGATGGTCACCGTCTCGACGGCGGGCAGCTATCTGTTGTCGAACGACAAGCGCGCCCACTTCGGCCTGGGCAAGGACGCCGTAGCCAGCAAGGTGGAGATTCGCTGGCCTAGCGGCATCGTTCAGACGCTCACGATGTAAAAGGCGATCGCATCGTGCAGGTAGATAAGCCCTCTCAGCCCGCGGCCGCGCACAAATAGCGGCCGCGCACGCCCATCGCGTTATCCCGCGATGGCGTCCATGCCCAGCCAGAAGGTCGCGAACTGCTTCAAGTTCTTCTTGTACGTGCGGGTGACGTTGTACTCCTTGCCGTTTTTAAGCCGCAACAGATATTCGCCGGTCAACAGTGGCTTTACCGCCTCCACCTGCGCCGCATTTACCAGCACCGAGCGGTGAATGCGCACAAATCCATGCGGCGCCAGACGATCGGCCAGCACCGATATCTGCTCGCGCAGCAGATGGGAGCCTGACTCCTGTCGCAGCAGCACGTAGTTCCCTTCCGCTTCTGCAACCACGATCTCAGCCACGTCGATGAAGAGAATTCTCCCTTTCGACTTGATCGCAATCCTCGGAGTCGTCTTCGCAAGCGTCTGCAGGTGGGGAAGGATCTCCGCAAGCCTGCGCTCGCGGTCCTCCGCCGAATGCCGCTTGGCGTAATCGATCGCCCGATGCACGCGGTCGGCCGAAAACGGCTTCAGGATGTAGTCCGTGGCATGCCGCTCGAACGCCGCCACGGCGTGCTCGTTGAATGCCGTGACAAAGATGACCGACGGCATTCCATTGCCCTGGGCACGAAGAGCATCCACCATCTGCATCCCCGACATCTCCGGCATCCGGATATCCACGAGCAGGATGTCGTAGGCGCGGTCGCGAATGCGGCTCAACGCCTCAATCGCATCCACCGCCATGTCCACTACTTCAATGTCCGAACGCTCTCCCAGCACCCGCGCCAGCGACTCGCGAGCCAGCGGCTCATCATCGACAACAAGAATACGCATAAACTATGACCTCATTTCCGGTTCGAACTGCTGAACCGTCTTTGTCTTTACCTCGGAATTAGTGCTCGAAAAGACCGGTAGAACAAGCGTCGCTACCGCAATCTTGTCTCGGCGATGAAACAGCAGACGCGCATCGGTGCCGTAGAGGAGCGATAGCCGCGTCCGTATATTCTGGTGGCCCACCCCCATTCCTTGTTGGATCTCGCCGCTTACGCTGTTCTTCACCTCAAGCTTTAGTCCCCGCTCGCTCTGCGTGGAAGTTATCTCGATCCAGGCCGGCCCGCGGCAGTTTGCAACGCCATGCTTCACACCGTTTTCGATCAGCAACTGAAACATGAACTGCGGCACCAGCAGGTCGCGCGTCTCCGGCTGAATGTTCCAGCGCACGGACATACGGCTCCCCAGCCGCATGCCTTCAATATCGAGGTAGTCTTCCGCAAGATGGAGCTCGTCAGACAGTCGCACCAGATCCGATCCATCCTGCTTCAATGTGCGCCGCAGCAGGCTGGAGAGGCGCAGGATCATCTGCTCCGCGCGTCCCGCGTCGCTGTGGACAAGCGAAGAGATGCCGTTCAACGTATTGAAAAGGAAGTGCGGCTGGATCTGCATCTGCAAGGTATGCAGCTCGCTTTGCGCCAACGCTTCCTTCAATGCAAGCTGTTCCAATTCCTGCCGCTGCAGCCTCTGGAAGTAAACAGCAGCGTGCGCGGCAATGACTACCGCAAGATAGAACACCAGCTCATCGCCAAAGGTGGTGTCGGTCAGCCCGATCAAAGCGGCCAACGTGCGGTGCCCCCACTGCTGCGTTTCCGGATACCAGGGCGGCAGCAGACTCCAGCGGATCACAGCAAACAACAGGACAAATGGGACGAAGCCGGCGAGATAATACATCGTGCGGCGAACTAACTTCCCAGCGCTGATCGGCGCCTTGGCCACAACCCAGAAGATCGGAGGCGTGAGCAGTGCGACGGTGAAGAAACGAATGCCGTACAGAAGAGCAAGGGTCGCAAGCGATACCTTGAGGTGTGCTTCCTCAGCAATGCGATACTGCTGCCATATCAGGAGAACGGCAAGAGGCATCCAGAATGCTATGGATAGCCCATATCCAGACAATCCGCGTTGCCAGGTTGATGCGGAAGCTTTCACGATCAGCATTGTATTCTGGCACAAATATTTCCAGCACTCTGGGACCAGCCGCAGGTCGCGTCCCTGAAACACCCCGTTTCATCCCCGAGTCGCGTTAGGTAACACCTGACCAGAACGAGTTCGACACATGGTGAAGGAATTTAACCGGGCTTCGCCAGAGTGGGCAGCCGCTTAGAATCGATGGTGGAGTGCTTGTGGCTACAGGTGCGGTAGGGGTGGAGATAGCGAGCAGCAGCGATGCGCGGGCGGCGGCCGGCATCTGGCTGCGGCGGTTTGCCTGGGCGGTGGTGGTTTACAACGTGCTCGTGATCGTGTGGGGCGCGGTGGTGCGCGCGACCGGATCGGGCGCGGGTTGCGGGAATCACTGGCCGCTGTGCAATGGGCAGGTTCTCCCGCTGAATCCGCGGGTGGCGACGGTGATCGAGTTCACACACCGCATGATGAGCGGCGGGACGCTGGTGCTGATTGTGGCACTGGTGGTGTGGGTGTTTCGCGGGACGGTCGAGCGGCATCTGGCGCGCAGCTTTGCGGTTGCCGGGCTGTTGCTGACGTTGAACGAGGCGCTGCTGGGCGCGCTTCTGGTGAAGCTGGGGTTGACGGCGACGAGCACATCACCGCTACGGCCGCCGATGCTGGCGCTGCACCTTTCCAACACTCTTCTGTTGCTGGGGTCGCTGGCGCTGACCGCACATTTTCTCGGGCGGCGGTCGGCAATGCTGCGCGGTGCGGTTCGGTTTGAGCATCGCGTGCCAGCGATTGTGGGACTACTGTCGGCGATGGTGATTGGGGTGACGGGATCGCTGGCGGCGCTGGGCGATACACTCTTCCCTTCTACTTCGCTGCGCGAGGCGCTGACGGCGGATTTTTCCTCATCTTCGGAATGGTTGATACGGCTGCGGATTCTGCATCCGGCGAGTGCGGTGGTGGCCGGGACTTTCATCTTGTGGCTGCTGTGGCGGGCGGTGTTTGCCGCTCGGGATGGGGAGCGTCCGGATGCAGAACTACGGCGGCTTGGGCTGTGGCTGGCGGGGTTGCTGGGGTTTCAGTTCCTGCTGGGCGGCCTCGATGTGCTCTTGCGCGCGCCGGTTTGGATGCAGGTGCTGCATCTGGCAGGAGCGGATGCTTTCTGGTGTGCGCTGGTGGTGTTGACCTTCTCGGTGACAGTGCTCTCAGTTCCTGCTGCGCGTGCTTCTCTAACTACCCGACCCTAGCCTGAGCCCTCGATCCTTCCAGTACTGACATTTGCTCCTTTCATATCTCAAACGCGAGATGTGGGGCACCCGGTCACGTTACCCCACCCCTCCCCCCTCCCGGTGCGGGAGGGTTACCTTGCTAAGTTGTTCCTACTCAGCGAGATAGTGAGCCTCCCGAAGGTCAAATATGTCTTTCCAAAGGGGTTGCCGCTAAAAATGTCTTACCAAAGGACTTAGTTCTTTCATTTGCGCCAAGTGAAAAGCAGATCCCTCCACTTCGCGGTCGCGCTTTGCGCCACGGCTTGGGCCGGGACGACACGCGTTTTTTGGACAGCTCAGGGGACAGCACCCTCCAAATACAAACGCCCGCGGATTGGTCGCGGGCGCTTCTGTTTCTCTCTATTTCCAGTGTAGCGAATCGGGTGGGGTGAAATGGCAGGTTTTTGCGGATTGTGTTGGGTTGGGTTTCGATTTGGGAATTGGGGAAGACATTCGGCGGCGCTTTGCGCGTCTTCACCTACCCACCCTACGCAGTGCGTAGGATGGGGCACCCGGCGAAGAATGTTCACCGCTCGGTTTCAAAGTGGAACGGGGAGGATTTGCGCGGGGGGGTGGATACGTACCGTTCTCTGGCACTTATTTTTCTAATTTTTGGGAAGGGAGGATAGCCAGTGGATTTTGTCGCTTTGTTTGCTGCGCTTGCCGCCATCTTTATGGGGCCTACGCCGGATACGAATCCGGTGCTTCATGTCGACGATAGTTTCCTGATGCTGGGATCCAGTACCTACAATGCCTAGTATGGTCAACCGCAGCGGCAATGCGCATACTAGGTCGTCCTCCATAGTATGGACGCGCTGCGATAATAATAGTCATCATTTACGACGCACTACATTAGCTGACTCGCTCCTGCCCGGAATCGATGTCGGGCTCGGTCCAAAGCAAAATTGCCTGCGGCAGGGTGAAGTAGAGGAGGACAGCCGCCAGCACGAAATGCCGCAGTAGCCTAAGGTACCCTCGCAGCGCCAGAGGCGAGAGCGTGATCGGATTGGGCCCCTTGAAATAAGCGGCCAGGAGCGGATCTACAATTCCGCTGTATCCGAGCGCACCCACGAAAATGACGCACATGAAAAAGCGATAGGCCCTGAAGTGCGCGTGATCGCGGCGATGCATCTCGCGCTCGTCGCAACGGACGTCCGTGGCGCCGGCTAGCCACCACAAGACGAGTACGACCACTACGGACAGGACTCCGCACACGCCGAGGATCCATATGCTGGTGGCGCTTTTTTTTGCGCTGGCAAAAAACTCGGCGAGGTCGAGCACCGCGAGCACGGCGTAAGAGAGCGCGACAAGCCAGCGGCGGCGCGCGCGAGGAGCCATGTCGATCTGTTTGCCGAGAAATGCAAGTCGGGTGTTCATTGGAAACTCTCCTATGCGGCGGGGCGGGTGCCCCGGGTCACTCGCATTTGGGGGACCCGGGATAGCTCCGGTCCAATCACCGCCTATAGAGAAGTTTCGCGGAAGAAATACTCGTCAGGGCTGGAGCCCGCGTCTTTAGCGGGCCTTTCGGCACGATTGAAGTCGAGCCCTTTTACAAAACGGCTCGACGCGAGCCTATCACACGCCTATGGGGAGTGTATCGGTGAGAAGATCAGGGGCTAAAGCCCACTTGATTGTTGCGCGGCTTTCGTCACGACTGAAGCAGTGCCCTTTCAAAAAAGGGCTCGATGTTTGTGTGATGCGTCATGCAGATGGCCGATTGTCCTTTGACCCGTCGCAGCAATGGCACCCGCTTCTTTCGCCCCTGCGGGGCTGGATTTAGCTCCATTTACCCGCATTCCCCAGGCTTGCGCCTGGGGCTACCGGCGGCGCTTTGCGCGTCTTCACCTACCCACCCTACGCAGTGCGTAGGATGGGGCACCCGGCGAAGAATGTTCACCGCTCGGTTTCAAAGTGGAACGGGGAGGATTTGCACAGGTTGCGCGGGGGGGGGCTGAATACGTACCGTTCTCTGGCACTTATTTTCTAATTTTTGGGAGAGGAGGATAGCCAGTGGATTTTGTCGCTTTGATTGCTGCGATTGCTTCCATGTTTGGGGGCGGAACGGTCACGCCGGATACGAATCCGAAAATGACTGTCACTTAGGGAGTGTCATGCAATGTGCCCATCCCGGCGCTAGCCGGGATGGGCTCTCCTTTTGTTCGATCTGTTAAGAACTGGAGTCGACTACAAGTTTGGGTTGGGTGTCTGGTCGCGGCATTTGCGACGGCCTTCCGCCAATGTCAGTTTCGGTAGCAGCACTCTCGACAGCCGCGGGCTGCTCTGACTCCTCAGGCACGCTGGCCGGCGGGATTTCACGATTACTCATTTTTTCTCCCAAGCCCTCCTGATAGTTGCCGGGATGGGCTTTCTCTCGTCTGGTGTTGGGGGATTGTGGCGCGCGTTCGTTCTATTACTTCGGTCGTGGCTCGGAACTGTCCACTGTCAGCTTAGGCTGCGTGGTCGTGATGCCGTCAGTCACCGTGTACGGATAGCTTTGGCCGACAGTGGCGGTTGTGTTAACATGCGCATCTTTACTGCCATCTTTTCCGCCGTTCGCACCTGGAACCGGGTATTCAGACGCCGTACAGACGGCGAGAAGATCCGACGCAATTGCGGCCACGCCCTTGTTCTGCCATTTGAACGGCTGCCCTAAATAGACTGTACCGCCGTTCCGAACATCGATTTTCGGTTCATCCCCCATATTGATTCTCCTCGACAAATCAGGGCTGATGTTGCGTTGATTGCATGAGTTGCTGGTATCGCGGATTTGAACGAAGGTTATCTAGCGCGGGGGCCGCTGCCGCGACTGACCTAGGATAGCCAGCCGCCAATGCCTTGTCCAGCCACTCGAGTGCGGGCCCCGTTTGCTGCAACTGGTTGTATAGGAGCGCTGCATCGAACATCAATTCGTTACTAGTGTGATCGATGGTCAGCGCCCGGTTCATAAAGTCGACAGCCTGCGATTTATCCCTGAGCATGGAATACATCCCAGCCATATCGCCCAGGATGCTTGCATCGTCGGGCGAAGCTTTGAGTTGTGCTGTTGCGAGCTCGACTCCTCTTTTGTAATCGCTCATGGACTGAGCATGATGGCCGCCATAATATTCAGCGTCCCCCAGAGCTGACCAACGAGCATATTCATCTGGAGCAAGCTGCAGTGACCGTCGAAACTGCTCCGCTCCCTCATCGAAACGGCGAAGCTTGAACAGAGTGGTTCCGAGGTTGCTATAGGCATTTGCTGTGGGATGCAGCGCGATCGATTTCTTGAGAGCCTCGACCGCATCCGAATCCTTTCCCGCCGCTACTAAAGCGGCAGCCAAATTGCTGTACGACCTAAAGTTCTGCGGATCTCTTTCTGTGGCGGTGCGGAACATCTGTTCTGCTTTGGCGTAGTCTGCCGTCCGGAAGTAGAAGCCGCCGAGCTGATCGTATCCACGCCAGTAGCTTGGGCGGAGTGCGATGGCCTGCTTGTAGACGGCTTCCGCTCTATCGGGCTGGTTCAACTTTTCGTAAGACTTAGCCAGTCCGATGGAGGCGCCGTCGTTGGCCGGTTCAAGCTGCAGAGCCTTCTGGTACTCGGTAACAGCCTCGGCAGCTTTTCCGCTCTGCTCGGCGAGCCGGCCGAGGCAGATGTGCCCATCCGCGCCGGCATTGCCGAGCAGGACCGCGTCGTTGCAGGCTTTACGCGCCTCTTCAATATCGGCTGTCTGATGAGTGTTGTCGTAGGCGTATAGCCATGATTCGCCCAGGCCTGCCTTTGCTGCGCCGTAGTTGGGGTCGATGCGCAGCGCTTCCTTGAACATGGTCTGGGCGCTCTTGAAGCTTTCCGGGGTGAAGGCTTCGAGGAGGTAGCCGCGGCCCTGGAGGAAGTATTGGTAGGCCTCGGGGAAGGTGGTGCCGTGGTCGGCGAGGGCGCGCTGCTCTTCCGAGCGGAGGGGGATGTTGAGCGCTGTCGCGGTGGCGGTGGCTAGCTGGTTCTCGATGGAGAACATGTCGCTGACGGGCGCGGTGACGGTGCCGGAGGCGAGGACGTGTTCGGGCGCGGGGTGGCCGGCCGGCTGCGGCGCGGACTTGTCCGGCTGGCTGATGGTGTAGGCGGCGTGGACGAGGTCGCCGTCGCGGGTGAGCTTGAGCTCGAGGGCAGAGGTTGCGCCGACTTCACGCGCTGCGTCGGTGAGGGTGGTCACTTTCTTGTCTTGAAGCTGGCGGGCAGAGAGGACGGCGACGTCGTGGTTGACGCTGAGGTCGGAGAGGCGCTGGGCGAGCGATTCGGCGAGGCCGCGGCCGAAGGTGGCGAGTTTGGTGTCCTTTGCGTCGGCCACGGTGGGCGGAAGAACGGCGAGGGTGCCGGCGACGACGGCGGCGGGTGCCGAAGCCGGAGTTGCGGGGGGCGCGCTGCGATTCTGCAGAAGGTGCATGGACACCGGAATGATGACGCCGGCGGTAACTCCGATGATGGCGTACAGCAGGCCGGTGCGGGAACGGGATGAGCGTGCGGCAGGCGGCGCAACGCTCGGAACGGCGGCCACCGGAAGGGAGTGGACCTGGTCGGTGTGGTTGAGATCGTACACGATCTCGTGCGCGGTCTGATAGCGGTCGGTCGGGGACTTGGCAAGGGCGCGGTTGACGATGGTGGCGTAGGGCGGGGGGACGCTGGGGTCGAGCGGGCGCGGCGGCTGGTGGAGGACCTGGCCAATCATCGCGGTGGGGGTGGGGGCGGCGAAGGGGTGGTGGCCGCTGAGCATCTCGTAGAGGACGACGCCGAGGGCGAAGATGTCGGAACGGCGGTCGGCGGGCTCTCCGTTGAGGATTTCCGGCGCCATGTACTGCGGGGTGCCGGCGACCATGCCGGCGATGGTGAGCATGGTGGCGGTTTCGAGGAGGCCGGTGTCGTCTGCGGCCTGCTGGGCGAGCCCGAAGTCGAGCAGCTTGACCTGACCGGGATGGGTGCCGGCGTTGGTGAGCATGATGTTTTCCGGCTTGATGTCGCGATGGAGGATGCCTTTGTCGTGGGCGGCGGCGAGGGCGGCGGCGGACTCGGTGGCGATGCGGCGGAACTCGGACTCGGAGATGGGACGGGCAAGCCGGGCGCGCAGGGTTTCGCCCTCGATGTACTCCATGACCAGGTAGACTTCGCCGGCGTCGGTGAAGACGTCGTAGATGGCGGCGATGCCGGGGTGGTTGAGCGCGGAGGCGCGCTGTCCTTCGTGAAGGAAGCGCTTGCGGTCGGCTTCGGTGGCAGCGCGTTGGGTACGCTTGATGGCGACGAGGCGGCGAAGGGTGGTGTCGCGCGCGCGGTAGACCTCGCCCATGCCGCCGGCGCCGAGACGGGCCTCGATGTGAAAACGGCCGGCGAGAAC
>DASXGY010000119.1:0-3895 GCA_036488835.1 Acidobacteriaceae bacterium | reverse complement strand
CCTGCCTGGGTGTAGTCGGCGTAATCCCACGCCCGCGCTCCGCCCGCAGCGTCACAGGTTCCATCCGACTGGCCCGGCGTCTTCACCCAGAGATAAGCATCGAGGAGCGCGACGCCGGTATTTGCGGTTGGATGAAGACCTAGTCCGCGAGCAGGAGGGTTGCACCAACTGCCGTTCGTGAGGGTCTGGACGACCGAGGCGGGCTGGTTATAGGGTGCTGCCGCGTAGATGGTGGCATTGAGCGGCCCCTGACCGTTGCGGCTGGTATCGATCAGAAAATGCGTGGTGGGTACGGCCGTTCCCATGTTCTGCTGAAACCACTCGTCGGTGTAGACCCAGGTCGCGATGTTGTCTGGATCGACCGTTCCGAGCGGCGAGTAGTACTGACTGGCGCAATACGAATAGTTCCCCAGCCGCCAGCCGCCGTCAGCTGAATCATTGGCGAATGCGATGCACTCGGAGACCCAGGTGTCGTACTTCGTTTCGTAGTTATTCAGGTTGTAGTTGGATACGTTGGTGAAGAAACCCTGCGCCTGCTGAATGCCGGCCTCGGCGAGGCGCGCCGCCATAATCGGCACGGCCTGCCAGTGACTGTTGCCGGCATCGAGGTAGACCAGGGTCTGCGATCCGGTTTCCAGCTTCGTCACTGCATAGGTGATCTGCGTATATCGGTCCGCTGTCGCCTGCGGGACGTTCACCTGCGTCGGGTCGTACCCGCAGTCGCTGGGCAGATCCGCCAGCGCGTCCGGCTCCAGCACGACCAATGCTTTCTGATCGCCGATGGCTGTCGCAATGGCGTCAATCCAAGTCTCATAGTCGGCGGTATTCTGCGCGCCGCCCGCCGAATAGCTACCGCAATCCCGGCCAGGAATGTTGTAGAGCACCAGCACGGGCACCGCTCGCTCCACCTTGGCCTGCCGGAGCGTCGAGGTCACAGTGGCGGTTATTTGCGAAGGCGTGCCGCTGGTCAGCCAGACCGCCTGCGGAACCGTCTCCATGGCGGTGATCAGCAGAGCGTTCTTGAGTTGTCGCTGCCGCAGCAGGCTTTCCACCTGTTGCACGGCTCCCTGGGGCGGGACGGGGACAAAGAAGCGAGCGTTGGCCGGCAGCGTCTTCGATTGCCCGTGTGCTATGGCGAATGAGATCAGCAACAGCACTGTTACTGTGACGAATCCGTGCATCGTGCTAGGGCCAATGGATGGGTTGTGCATCGTGAGACCTCCTGGGGATTCCGTGTGCGAGAAGACATCATGCGTCCCACCTTCTAGACTCGCCTGTCATGGATTGTCAACTTCTGGTTGTCAACCTCTGGAGTGACAGCGATAACGTTTTTGCAGAGGGCTGCGGCTATGTCATCCGCGAGGCGGGTCTGCGTAGCCGGGGCGAGCTTTCGCGCCTATCTGTTGGTCACCGGAGGGCCCTTCCTATAATGAAGGTTTATGCGGATACGAGTGATTGGCGGGGGATTGGCGGGGCCGGAGGCGGCGTTGATGGCGGCGGCGCAGGGCGCGGAGGTGCTGCTGTACGAGATGCGGCCGGTGCGGCAGACCCCGGCGCACCAGACGGCGGATTTCGGGGAGCTGGTGTGCTCGAACTCGCTGAAGTCGGAGAGCGAGAATACGGCACCGTGGCTGCTGAAGCAGGAGATGCGGCGTGCGGGGTCGGCGCTGCTGCGGCTGGCGGATGAATGTGCGGTGCCGGCGGGACATGCGCTGGCGGTGGACCGCGCGGAGTTTTCGCGGCGGATAGGCGAGGCGATTGCCCGCGAGCCGCGGATCACGGTGGTGCGCGAAGAGGTGACGCGGCTGGAGGGTGAAGGCGATGACTTTGAGGGCCTGACCATCGTCGCGAGCGGACCGTTGACGTCACCAGCCCTGTCGAGCGAGATTGCACGGCTGGCCGGGCAGGAGCACCTGGCCTTTTACGACTCCATTTCGCCGATTGTGGAGGCGGATTCGATCGACCGCGAGCGGGTGTATATGGCGGCGCGGTGGGACAAGGGGACGGCGGATTACATCAACTGCCCGATGAACAGGGAAGAGTACGACCGCTTCTACGACGCGCTGGTCACGGCGGAGGGCGTCGAGTCCAAGGAGTGGGAGCAGCTTCAATATTTCGAGGGGTGCCTGCCGATCGAAGAGCTGGCACGGCGGGGGAGGGATACGCCGCGCTTTGGGCCGATGAAGCCGGTGGGCCTGCGCGATCCGCGGACGGGTAAGACACCGTGGGCGGTGGTGCAGCTGCGCTGCGAGAATCTGCGCGCGGATTCCTACAACCTGGTGGGCTTTCAGAATCATTTGAAGTATGGCGAGCAGGCGCGAGTGCTGCGGCTGATTCCTGGCCTGGAGAACGCGCGTTTCCTGCGCTATGGGCAAATTCACCGCAACACCTATATAGAGTCGCCGCGGCTGCTGGATGAGACGCTGGCGATGCGGGAGCATCCGCGGGTGCTGTTTGCGGGGCAGATCTCGGGCGTGGAGGGCTATACGGAGTCGATGGCGACGGGGATGCTGGCGGGCTTGTATGCGGCACGGCGGGCACAGGGGCTGCCGGTGTCGCCGGTGCCACGGGGGACCGCGCTGGGATCGCTGGTGAACTACATCACACGCGCGGACCTGAAGCATTTCCAGCCGGCGAATATCACCTTCGACCTGCTGGAGCCGCTGGAGGAAGAGACGCGGCGGAAGATTCGCGACAAGCGCGAGCGCCACCGGCTGCAGTGCGAGCGCGCACTGGCTGCATTCGATGCGTGGTGGTCCGAGCAGACGGCGGCGATGGCCGTCTGAAGCTGGCTATTTCCACCAATCCACTACTGGCTTCGGGGGGCGCGTCTTTCAGCGACACGCTGACCACCCCCGGATTCCCGCCACTCCCGCTGAAATTGGGGGTCGCTCGGCATCATTTCCTTCCACTTGAGGGGCGGATCCCACCAAAGTACCAATGGCGGGTACGTTACGTGTCATATTGTTTAGGTAACTTTCGTTGCTACGATGACGCACAAAGGTCAGTTTTCCTGCGGATAAACGTGCCTCAGCGAGTGAATCTTTGCTGCTGGGGCCGTACAGGAAAGCCGATCCACGGGCCGCCAGTACGAATGAGTGTCCCGCATCAGGAGCTACATGCGTTACGCGAAAGTCCCCCTGCTCTGCGTTTTAGGTTTGTTTGTGGTTGCGCTCATCGCCGGCTGCGGTTCCACCACGAGTGGCAGCAGCGGCTCTACCACCAGCGGCACCTTTACGCTCGGTGCGAACGCAGCGGTCACGATCACTCAAGGGCAGACCAGCACTATTACGGTGACCCCGAGCAGCGCGAATGACTTCACGGGACCGGTGCAGGTTTCCGTGAGCGGGCTGCCCAGCGGTGTGACGGTGTCCCCTGCGACGGCGACGCTGACCATGGGTTCGAGCACCACCTTCACGTTGACCGCGGCAGCGGATGCAGGGCTGGGCACGACCACGGTGAAGGTATACGGCTCGTCGGGAATACTGAGCACGAGCACTCCGGTTGCGCTGACTGTGGTAGCGACGACGCCCATCTCTACAGGGGACTTCACTCTTACGGCCGCCCCCAGCACCCTGGCCCTGACGCAGGGTACGAGCGGGCAGGTAACGTTGAGCAGCACGGCGACTGGTGGTTTCACCGGGACGATTGCAGTGGCGGTGAACGGCTTGCCAACCGGCGTGACCGCGTCTCCGACGACGATCTCGGTGACCCCGAATACTCCGGTTGTGGTAACGCTGACGGCGGCGAGCAATGCTCCCGTAACAGGGCCGGTGGCAGTGAATTTTGTCGGCACCTCGGGAACGCTTTCGCACACAGCGACGATTCAGCTCAGCGTGGTAGCGGCGACGCCCGTCACTACCGCGGACTTCACTCTTGCGGCCGCCCCCAGCCC
>DASXGY010000010.1:0-7352 GCA_036488835.1 Acidobacteriaceae bacterium | reverse complement strand
GAGCCGGTCTCGGCATCGAGGGTGAACTTCGATCCGCCAAGGTTCAGGTCGATGGAGCCGGAGCCGGCCTCGATCTTCCAGCCATCGACTGGCTGGCCGGCGATGCTGATATCGCCAGAGCCGGTTTCGGCTTTCAGGCTGCCCTTCACGCCGGTCAGGCGAATGGAGCCGGAGCCCGCGCCCGCTGTGACGTTGCCGCCGTTGGAGAAGTTGACGCGAATGTCGCCCGAGCCGGTCTGAAGATAGCCATCGCCTCCCAGGTCATCGCCATTGACGGAGCCGGAGCCGGTCTCAAGCCGGACACCACCGTTCATGGAGACAGCCTTCAGGTCGCCGGAGCCGGACTCAGCCTTCAGGTGCGTGTTTTTGGGCGTGGTGATGTCGTAATCGATCGAGACATGATTGAACAAGCCTTCATGCATCTGTCCGACCCGGATGGTGTTGCCGCTCTGCTGAATCGGCGGGTTATCGACGACCTGCTTGACCTGATCGTCACTGTTGCCGCCCATCCAGCCGTGGTTGGCATGCACGTGGCCGATGATGTGGACCTGATTGTCCGAGCCGGGGTTGACGTGCACATAGCCGGAGCCGGTAGAGACCTCCAGTTGCACTGAGCCGTTGACGCTCAGGGTCTTGTCAAACGTTGCGTCGGAGGCCAGCACCATGGCGGGAATCGCCAGTGCGGCCGTCGAGAGCGCTGCCGCTCGCATTGCCATCATCATCGTTGTCATTTGTTTTCTCCCTCTCTACTGCTGCAGGACCACCTTGTCGCCCTCTTTCAACCCGCTGGCGATCTCTGTGTTGCTGCCGTTTGCCAGGCCCACTGTTACTGCCACCTTGCGCATGCCGTCCTTGGCTTTCGGATCCGGCACGTTCACGAATGCGTGCTTCTGCGCGTCATAACTGATCGCCTGCTCGGGGACGGCGAGGACGCGCTTGTGCTCGTTGATCAGGATCTCGGCGTTGGCCGTCATCATGGCTTTGATCTCACCGGTGGGATTGTCGATGGAGACGCGCACGGCGAAGGTAGTGACATTGTCTTTCTCGACGCCCAGCGGCGCGATGCGCGTGACGTTGCCGGCGAAGGTTCGATTCTTGAAGGACTCGATGCGAATGCGGGCGGGCTGCCCCATATACACGTTGGCGATATCCGCTTCGTCCACTTTGCCATCCACGTACACCTGGCTCGTATCGCCGAGGGTGAATATCAGAGTAGCGGTCGAACCGAGGACCAGGATGGAGCTGACGGCATCGCCTACTTCGACGTCACGTGAGAGGACCACGCCGTCGATGGGCGAGACAACAGTGGTGTAGCTCAACTGCTCCTCGAGCTGCTTCAGGCTCGCCTGACTCTCGGCCACCTGGGCCTGCGCCTGCAGCAGCTTGGCGCGGTCGACCACGACGGTGGCGATGGCGGTGTGCTGCTTGTTCAGGTTGGAGAGATAGTCGCGATTGGCATCGTCCAGCGCCTGCTGGCTGACCACACCTGCGTCCTTCATCTCCTGGTTGCGGCGCAGCGTGGCCGCGTACATGGGAAGATCGGGCGCGAGGGCTGCTACCTGGTCCTGCTTGATATCGGCCTGGGCGGTTTTTACGTTGGCCTCGGCCGCCTGGAGGGTGGCGCGGGCTGCTTCGACCTGGGCCAATATCTCTACCCGGTCGAGCTGGGCCAGGACCTGGCCCCTGTGTACGCGGGCGTTTGCATCCACGTACCACTTCTCCACGATGCCGCTGGCCTTCGACTTTACTTCAACCTTGGTGATGGGCTGTACCTTGCCGGTGGCTACGACGCTCTTGGCGATGTCCATGCGGCTGACGGTGGCGATCCGGCTGCCATCGATCTTGGTGCCGCTGCTATGGGCGACAACGGCCGCAATCAGAACCACCAGGGTGACAAGCGCACCGAGTGAGCCCCACAACCAGAACCGCGTGCGCTTCCGAGCCGCCACAGCACCCCTCCACTCCGAGGACACAGCCCCGGTCCACCGTATGCTACGCGCGGCCGGTGAAAAAGGTTCCCCAGAGACCATTTTAGAGAGGGAGATTGTGCGCCTTCGGGCTGAATGCAAAACCCCTTCAGGCGGCAAGGCTTCCGCGCCGCCGCCGGGAGGAGCGCCCTACCTCAAGGTGGACGGACACCGCCTGGAGACCGAGGTTGATTACCGAGGCATAGACGATGATCTTCTGCGCGCCGACCTGGAACTCCAGGCCGCTTTTCGTATCCAGCCGCGGCCCGAAGAAGAGGATGGCAACGTAGGCGATGAGGAGCAGGAGGTAGGCGGCATTGGCTGCCGTGTAGGCCGCCGGCCAGCGATTGCGAAGCTGGATGAGCAGGAGACAGAGGTCGTAGGCCAGCAGAAAGCCGAAGGCTGCGCGGACGAAGCTGTTATGGGCATCGAGCACCAGGTTCCAGGGGGTTGCGGCGATGCCGATGAAGCCGAGCCCGGCAACGATTTCGAAGGCCTGCGAGGCCCAACCGGCTGAGCGACTTCGCTGTCGTCTGGCGGTGATGACCTGCCAGTTGGACGAAGCCAGGATCAGCCCGAGCCCCACCGAGCCCAGAGCGATGGCGAACAGGATGTGTGAGGCGAGATTCGGGCGTCCGGAAGGAGTGATGGTGGCGCCCAGGTCGCTAAAGAAGTTGCGGAAGAAGAGATACCGGCTCGCGTTCGGCTCGTAGACGGCGCCGCCGGGATACACCAGCATCGCGATGGCGGTGAGCAACAGAAACTGGACGCTGGCGTAGATCAGCACCACCGCCCGCCACGCCTGGCCCTGCAGTCCTGATTCTGCGGTGGTCATGCAGTTCTCTTCCCGATTCCCGATTGATGATAATGGCCAGCGAGTCGGGGACGCGGCGGTGAAGCGCTGCTTTACCCTATCCACATGGTTCACTGGACGCTCTTCCACATTGTTGCCATCGTCGGGCTCATCCTGGCGAACAGCTTTTTTGTGGCGGCAGAGTTTGCGTTGGTGAGCCTGCGTGCCACCCGGGTGGAGCAACTGCTGGCGCAGTCTCGGCCCGGCGCCCGTGCTGTGGCCCAGTTGCGCAACTCGCTGAATGACACGCTCTCCGCGGTGCAGTTCGGGGTGACGGTGGCAAGCCTGGCGCTCGGCTGGCTGGGCGAGCCTGTGGTGGCCCCTCTTATCCAGCGGCCGCTGCATTTGTTGCCTCATGCAGCGCTTTTCGCTCATGCGGCCAGCGCAGCCATCGCTTTTGCCTGTATCACCTACCTTCAAGTCATTTTGGGTGAGCTGGTGCCGAAATCGCTGGCGCTGCGCAGCCCGGAGCAGCTTGCGCTCGGCGTGGCTCCGCCGATGCTGGTGTTCATCCGGTTGACGCGCCCGTTTGTGGTTTTCATGAATGGCTCGGCCAGCCTGGTCCTGCGGCTGTTTCACACCATCGCTGTCAACGAGGCGCAGGTGCATTCTCCCGACGAGCTGAAGTTGATGGCGACCGCGACGCGGCGCCAGGGTCTGCTGCCGCCGTATCAGGAGTCGCTGATTCACCGCGCGGTCGAGCTGAATACGATCGTGGCGCGTGAGATCATGACGCCGCGACAACGGATTTTCTCCCTGCCGGCCAACATGCCGGTGGAGGAGGCGAGCGCGCGCATTGTGGAAGAACAGCACTCGCGGGTTCCGATCTATGACGCAGCAGGCGGCCCGGAGCATATTGTCGGCGTGGTGTATTCGAAGGATGTGTCCCGGCTGATGCACTTTGCCTTTGCGCGTGGCGGCGGGCAGCGTCCGTCGCGCGGGCTGCAACTGGGCGAGATCATGCGCGACATCCTGGTGGTGCCCGAGACCAAGCCGGTGTTGGACCTGCTACACGAATTTCAGGAGCGCCGCCGGCATCTGGCGATCGTCGTCGATGAGCATGGCTCGACGGTGGGGCTGGTGACCGTGGAGGACGCGCTGGAACAGCTTGTCGGGGAGATGGAAGATGAGTTCGATGTGGGGATGCGCCGCGCTGTGCGTATGCCCGCTGAGGCGTTTTATATGGATGGCGGCGTGAATCTGCGTGATCTGGAGACCCAGATGCACTGGTACCTGCCGCGCGACGGCGGTGTGGAGACGCTGGCCGGCTTCCTGCTGACGCAGCTTGGCCACATTCCCACTGCGGGCGAAAGCGTGGATTTTGAGGGACGCCGCTACACTGTTGCCGAGATGAGTGGACACCGCATCGGCCGCGTTCGCATTGAGCCGGTTCCATCCAAAGCCGCCGCGGTCCATCCGCCGGCGCTCCCGGCACGAGGAGGCGCATGAAGCTGCTGCCCGCGCTGGGCCGCCGTCTGCTGTACACGCTTCCCGTTGTCTGGCTGGTGGTTTCGCTGGTCTTTCTGCTGATTCACCTGGTGCCCGGTGATCCGGTAGCGCAGATGCTGGGTGAGGGCGCGACCCCGACCGATCTGGACACCCTGCGTCACCAGTACGGACTCGACTTGCCGCTGAGCCATCAGTACTTCCGCTACTGGCATGGGGTGCTACATGGAGACCTGGGGCACTCGCTGCGGTTGAACGATTCGGTGACGCACCTGATCCTGCAGCGCTATCCGTACACGCTGGAATTAACGCTGGCCGCGCTGGTGATTGCGCTGCTGGCCTCCATTCCCGCGGGCATTCTGGCTGCGCTGCATCGTGGCAAATGGCGCGACAACACGGTAGGCGTCGTGTCGCTGTTCGGACTGTCATTCCCGGCATTTGCTTTGGGACCGATTGCGATTTTGCTGGTCTCCATCAAACTGGGCTGGCTGCCGGTATCAGGTGCCGGATCGTTGGCGCATCTGGTGTTGCCCGCGATCACAATGGGCTCGGGACTAGCCGCGATTCTGACCCGGATGGTGCGCACCGCCATGCTGGAAGAGCTGGGCCAGGACTACATCCGCACCGCGCGCGCCAAAGGGTTGCCGGAGCGCACGGTTCTCTATCGTCACGCGCTGCGCAATGCGCTGATTCCTATTGTGACGCTGGTGGGTTTGCAGTTCGGCGCGCTGCTGGCCGGGGCGATCGTGACGGAGACGATCTTTAGTTGGCCCGGCGTTGGGCGGTTGACGATCACGGCAATCTCCAATCGTGACTACGCGCTGGTGCAGGGGTGCATCCTTGCCGTCGGATTGACGTACATCCTGGTGAATCTGGCGACGGACATTCTTTATGCGGTCTTGAATCCGCGCATTCGTGCCTGAGTAGCTCACACTCTGCCGGGCTGCATCCCATAGATGATCGCCGATGCCCGACCATGCACATCGGCCCAGGAGATGATGGATGAACATCCGGGAGGCGCTGGGTCTCGCGCCGAAGAAGAAGATTCGCTACGGCTTTGTTGCACTGGGCGATATCGCGCAGGAAGCAATGCTTCCTGCCGTTGAGCATACGGGGAACTCTGCTATTGCGGCACTGGTGACGGACGATCCGGTGAAGGCGGGGCGGCTAGCGGAGCGCTATAGCGTGCAGCACACCTACAGCTACGAACAGTTTCCCGAGATGCTGGCGTCCGGGAATGTCGATGCGGTCTACATTGCGACGCCGAACTGGCGCCATGCTGAATTTGTGTTGCCCGCGCTGGCTGCCGGCATTCATGTGCTGGTGGAAAAGCCGCTGGAGATCGACACGGCTCGCTGCCAGCAGATCCTGGATGCGCAGCGGGCCGCGAAGGCCAAGCTGATGGTGGCCTATCGGCTGCACTTTGAGCCCGCAACTGTGGCGGCGATCGAACGCGTGCGCAACGGCGAGCTGGGACAGGTGCATCTGTTTACGTCGACCTTTGCGCAGATGGTGGACCCGGCGAATCACCGTGCGAAGACGGAGGCGGCGGGTCCGGTGCTCGATATGGGGCCGTATCCGGTGAATGCGGTGCGCAACCTGTTCGGCGCGGAGCCGACGGAGGTGTTCGCCTTCAGATCGCGCCACGCAAACTCAGGCCTCGGAGATTTTGACGACACAGTGACCGTGATGCTTCGCTTTCCGGAGGGGCGGCTGGCGCAGTTTGTTGTCTCCTACTACGGCAATGCGATTGATACTTACACCGTGCTCGGGACCAAGGGCTCGCTCCAGGTGCAGCCGGGCTACACCTACGGCAAGTCGCTGGAGCACTCTCTGACGATCGGAGAGAAGAAGGACAACATCACCTACAAAAATACCGACCACTTTGGCGGCGAGATGAAGTATTTCTCCGACTGTATCCTGCACGAGATCGATCCCGAGCCGGATGCGGAAGAAGGTTTGGCAGACGTACGTGTTCTGGAGGCGATTCAGCGCTCGCTAAAAACCGGAGAGCGGCAGACGTTGCCGCCGTTCGCGCGCAGCAAACGCACCGATCCCGACCAGGTAGTGCGGCTGGGCGCGTTGAAGCCGCCGGAGCCCGTGCACGCTTCCAGTCCCGATCGATGAGGACGGCTCCTGCCAACTAAATGGCGCCTGCGAACTAAATATCAAGATCGACGATCTGTGCGCTCAGCGTGTCTGATTCGACGTGCAGCCATGCGAAGGTGACGGGAAGCTGAAAGCGACGCGGGCCGGCGCTGCCTGGGTTGAGGAAGAACACGCCACGGCGCCGCTCGATGAGCGGCTTATGCGAGTGACCGGAGACGACCGCCGAGATGCCGGCAGCCTCAGGATTGAGGTCGAGCCTCTTAACGTCGTGGAGCATGTAGATGTTGCGCCCGCCGAGTTCTATAAGCTCGGTGGGGGGCAGATGACTACACGCGCTGCCTTCATCGATGTTGCCCCGAATGGCGGTGACAGGTGCGATGCTGTGCAGTGCATCCAGGATCGAAGAATCGCCGACGTCTCCGGCGTGAAGGATGTGCTCCGCGCCCCGCAATGCCTTGAGCGCTTCCGGGCGCAGCAGGCCGTGGGTGTCGGAGATGACGCCGACGCGCATGGGCTAGAGCCCGACAGCCATGCGCGTGCGGGGGTCGAGATAGTCGCGCAGCGCGTCGCCGATGAAATTGAAAGAGAGAACACAACCCATCACGGCCAGAGCAGGGAAGACGACCAGGTGCGGCGAGTCGAAGAGATGCGAGCGCGCGTCGTTGAGCATGGAGCCCCAGCTGGGCGCTGGCGCGGGAATGCCGAGACCGAGAAAGCTGAGCGTCGCTTCTGCGAGCACGGCGCCCGCCATGCCGATGGCGGCCTGGACGAGGATGGGTTGCACGATGTTGGGCACGATGTGGCGAATAAAGATGCGCACGTCGCCTGCGCCCAGAGCGCGCGCCGCTTCGACGAACTCGCGCTCGCGAACGGCCAGCACCTGCGCCCGCACCAGCCGTGCGTAGCCGACCCAGCCGCTGATGGAGAGTGCAAGCACCAGGTTGAAGAGGCCGGGACCGAGGAAGGCGACGAACGCA